>NZ_PKUB01000009.1 GCF_002868845.1 Desulfuromonas sp. | reverse complement strand
TGGGCTTTCTCCCAACTTATAGACTAGAAAAATTCCTTCCTTCTTGGCATTGAATAGTTTTCATTTAGTTCTAAAATTATATCAACTCCCCCGAGAGGCTTCCTTCTTTAAATGTAAAAAAACGCCCAAAGGGGGGTGTCCCAATCCGAGACTGGACCAGTCGGCAACCAGGGTTTGTTGTGATTTTCGTGGCCGGTTTTAAGGTTTAGGTTGTAAAGCGCGGGCGATGATTATCCCGAGAGAGGAGTGGACGCCATGACGGAAAAGGAAATACCGACAACCACAGATGAAGGTCGGCGTGAGTTTCTGCGCAAAAGTGCTTATGCAGCTTATGCCACACCTATTATCATGGCCATTTTGGTTGATAAGGCAAATGCTGCGAAATCTTTGATTTCAACAAGCTCAGGAAGTGAAGATAAAGCACCTGATAGAAAACAAAGAGATAAACAAAGAGATTTTTAAAATGTCATTAAATGGCACGGCGAAGGCTTGTGCTCTAACTGTTATTATTTCTCCATGTTGAACATGGAAAGTTGAGATCTGCTTGGACATGGGGCAAGTTGATTGCTATTAGAGAGTGTTGAGATGCTTAATAGTCGCATTAAAATTCTTTACCTGCTTGGTTTTACACGGAGTGGGACAACTTTGTTAGACAGAATCATTGGGCGTTCTGAGGTCTTTTTTTCTCTAGGAGAAATGTTTTCGATTTGGGAATTGAACGTAATTAAAAACCAATTATGTGGTTGTGGGGAAAGTTTTAAGGAATGCGAGGTGTGGCGGCGAATATTCAAAGATGCTTTTGGCGGTTATGAGGCCATCGATGCTGAGAGAATGAGTCAGATATGGAAACAGTCCATGAGGGTTCGCCACCTTCCATTTGTACGAATGGGAGGGAGAAGATCTGAAAAGATAAGACAGCTGTCTTACTACCTCGAAAACCTTGAAAAGCTTTATAAATCTATCAAAGATAACACATCAGCTAGGGTTATAGTTGATTCATCTAAGTTGCCAACCTACGCCAATCTTTTAAGGATGATCCCTTCAGTTGACCTCTATGTTGTTCATCTTGTCCGAGATCCGCGTGGGGTGGCCTTCTCGTGGCAAAGAGCAAAAAAAGAACCCTCTGGGGGTTCTCAAGAAGAAATTATGGAGAGGTTGAATCCTAAAGCGACCGCTCTCGCCTGGAGTATTCAGAACTTGGCTTGTGAAGGATTTTTGTGGAAGCTAAAAGGGATTCCATCGGTACGCATCCGTTATGAAGAGTTCGTTCGCGATCCCCAAATGGCGCTCCACCGAATACTGAATATGATGGACGAACGGGTAGACGCTCCGGAGATTTTTACAGGCAGTGATCTGAAGTTGAGGATTAACCACACCCTTGCAGGCAATCCCAACCGTTTTCAGGTTGGGGCAATCAGATTGAAGGAAGATGATGATTGGAAAAGAGAGATGGATCTGAAGGACCGCCTACAAGTGACCACACGAACCTGGCCGCTTTTGAAGCGTTATGGTTATTCCAACTGAATTCCTAGAATATTCTGATGGATATATTTCTTGAAAACAAAATTTCAACTACGACAAAAGTGTTTACTTGGAGAGGCATATGAGCGATGTGTCAGAGACATTGCTGAGCCCTGTCCCCGAAGCAAAATTGGCTGATTGGTTACGGGGGCGAGGAAGGAAAATTGTGTGTCATCGCGGCCGTTATTGGGAAACGTCAGGGATTCAGGGGTATTACCGCCCAATTCACTGGATGGCAAGAATGGTTGCATCGGAGGCAACGCGACCGACTCCTTTTGCCTGGGGTTTCTGGACCACCCTTGCAGTCAGTGACGCAGGTTTTGCAAACGGGGCGCTTCCGGTCCATGTGTTGGATAATTATAAACAATACGATCTGCAATCGTTGAGTTCCAAACGACGGAATAAGGTTCGTAATTGTTTGAAAAAGGTAAAGTTCATTCAAATTTCAGATCCTGATCTTTTATATGAACAGGGTTATGAGGTTTTAATCTCTAACGTTCAGCGCACTGGGTTCGGTAAAGTGCCTACTTACGTTGATTACAAAAAGGATGTAGAGCAGTACTTCATTCACCATCCGGGAGTTCTGATTGGAGGTCTTATTGATGGGAAACTTGCCGGGTACGCTTTTGCCTACGCAATAGGATCGACAGCCTACATAGATTCTTTGTACCTGACAACGGAGAGTCTGTCCTCAAATATTGGAACGGCTATGGTCTTTGAACTTATCCAGATGTTCCGCCGTTCAAATGAAATTAAAGAAGTCATCAACAGTCCACATATTATTGAGAATGCCAGTTTGAGTAAATTTAAGAAGGAGATGGGCTTCTCGGTACTTCATGTTCCAACCAGGAGGTGGTTCGCTCCACCGCTGGAGAAAATTCTTATAGAGGGATACATGCGTAAAAAAAGACCCCACGGATATTATCGTTTGTGCGGCCATTATTGAGTAATTATTGTTGGGGTAAGTGAACTTATCACCATATGCAATCTTTTTGAAGGGACGTGGGATCTTATGCCTGAGTTGGAAAGCGCCAGTGTTTTAAGAGGTTACTGGGGGAGGGGTGAAATAGTGCAGACTCCAATGCGGCCTGCTTTTGACGCGACAATCAAATCCTTGACCGAAGCGGAGATGGCCTTTTGGCTGAAAGAAAGGGGATCGTTTGTCGTCAACCATCGGGGGCGCTACTGGTTGGGAGGCCCTCCCGGGTTTTTTCAGGCAGTCGATTGGCTGGCGAGGATGGATAGCGAAGAGGCCACGCGGCCAAAAGCCTGGTGCTGGGGATTCCGAACCCCCCTTTGTGAAAAGGATGCCCATCTTGCCAACGCTACATTGCCTGTCCATTTGATGAAGGATATAGAAGGCTATGGGATGGATTCCCTCAGTTCACGCCAACGGAACAAGGTGCGCAATTGCCAGAAGAGGGTTGAGTTTGTCCAAATTCTCCAACCTGACCTGCTGCATGAACAGGGGTATGAAGTTGTTCTGTCCGCTCAAAAACGAAACGGCTATGGAAAGGTTTTAACATTAAGACAATACCGAAAGGACATAAGACACTATTTTAACCCTTCTCGCAGTTTAGTTCTTGGGGGACTCATTGATGGAAAACTGGGAGGATATATCGTCAGCCATGCCGTCGGTTCGACGGCGTATGTCGACCAAATTCACCTTGCAACAGAGAGTTTACATACCAATATCGGCTTGGGTTTGTTCTTTGAGTGGATGCAGGTGTGCCAGCGTTCCGGAATTATACGTGAGGTTGTTCACAGTCCGCATGTTCCGGAAAATGCCGGCCTGACTCGACATAAAAAGGAGTTGGGCTTTTCCGTTACCCATATCCCCACCCGAGTTTGGTTTATGCCCATGGCGGAGGAGTTCATTCGAAAACGGCGACCCCATGCGTATTATCGTCTTACTGGGCATGATTAGACTTGGTTAGATCTGAAAAACAACTCCCGCCTTGACGCTTTTTCAAAAACAGATTGGGCATCTAATCTGAGCAAAGTCCATGGATCGCAATCGATGGTTTGGCTCTGCCATGGACAATTCTTTCTGCCCTTACTCCTTTAGTGTGATTACGTTCAGGGAATGGTTGTTTTTAGATTTCTTTCCATTGGGCGTTTCTCCTCGAGTCCGGATAAGAATCCGGACACGTTCTTCGTTTGGGAGGGTTTTGCATAAACCGGGTTCTTCATCTCAGAACAGGTGGGCCTCACAGGCTACCCGATTATCTTCCCAAGGGAATTCCGACCTCTGAAGCAGAAGAATCCAAAACGGCAAAAAGTCTTTTTGCCTAACCGGTTGCCAGGGTGACGATAGTCCATCGGATGCCTAGGTCGTCGCTGTTCGCACCCAGTGGTCCTCTGCTTGGTTTCCCATCATTGATATTCGCATTGTGAAATCGAACCTTGGTTCGCCCGGTTGAAGAACCAGGGTGAATCTCCTGGGGGAGGCAGGGATGCTGTTCTGGGGGCGAGAATTCGATGTTTGCCTCGGTCATCTCTAGCCTTCTGGAACTGGTGACGCGCAAACCCTGAGCAGGGTGGTTTCTGTTTATAAATATTTGATTAAAAAGTCGGTTTTGTTGAGAGACTAAAGTTATAGATTTTTTTTATTTTTTTCATACTTCCAGTCGATTGAAACCCTCCTGAAACCTTATATGCTGGTTGAGAATTAGTGAAAATTTAGCAAAAAAGTCGATTTCAGGGAGGGGCAATTTAATGATAAAGCTTGAGGCTCTTGTAAATAAAAATCGCAAATTCTTCGTTTTATCGTTTGACCTGATTCTTGTCGCTACGGCCTTTTTGCTCGCATTTGCCGTGAGATTCGACCTCAGTATCCCCGGGCGATATTGGACTACTATTGGTTTAGTTCTTCCACTCCTTATGGCCACAAAAATGGCGGTCTTTTGGGGGATGGGGATTTTCGGGGGTTGGTGGAGATATGTGTCGGTATCCGATATGCTGGTCATTTTGAAGGCCAACATTATTGGCAGCCTGGTCTTTAGTTCTTTGGTTGTTTTTGTTTGGCCATTCGGAACGCTTCCCAAGTCTGTACTGATTTTAGACGGAATCTTGTGCTTCTTGTTCTTCAGCGGCGTTCGGATTTTTACCCGAATTTGTCTTGAAAGATACAACGTAAGCCTGAAGGGGAAAACAGGAAGACAAAAGCGGATTCTAATTGTCGGGGCCGGAGCGGTAGGGCAGACGATCGTGCGCGAAGTTCGCCAGTGTCCGAAATTGAAGGGGGAGGTCGTGGGTTTTCTTGACTCGGATCCCCAACGGTTGCGCAAGCGATTCCAGGGGGTTTCTGTCCTCGGCGCTCCTAATGACCTGCAGTCGGTATGGAGAAAGAAGGGCATTGATCTGGTGATTATTGCTCAGCAGGCAGTTGACCCCAAGGATCTTCGGACCATTATGGATTTTTGTCAAAAGACCAAGGTCGAAGCGAAGATCCTGCCTCCGGTCGGGGATATTATCGGTGGGGGCGTTTCGATTCAGCATATCAGGGACGTGGAATTGGAAGACCTTCTCGGGCGCGAACCGGTGCGACTGGATGTCAAGGACATCCAGGAATACCTCAGGGGAAAGAGAATTCTGGTCTCCGGGGCCGGTGGCAGTATCGGCAGCGAAATATGCCGTCAGGTGGCAGGTTTTATGCCGGAAAGCATTGTACTTTTTGATCAGGCCGAAACCCCCTTGTTCCAGATAGAAAAGGAGCTTGCGGAGAATTATAAGAATGTGAAAACGCATCCTACTTTTAGTGATATCCGTGATCGGTCAAGGGTTGAATTTATTTTCGAAAAGTTCAAACCCCAAGTCGTTTTTCACGCCGCAGCATACAAGCATGTCCCGCTGTCGGAACAAAATCCGATAGGGGTTGTGGAAAATAATGTCCTTGGAACCCGCATCCTTGCCGATGCCGCAAACCTCTTTGGCGTCCAGCACTTCGTTATGGTGTCCACGGACAAGGCAGTCAATCCGACAAACACGATGGGCGCCAGCAAGCGTGTCGCAGAAATTTATGTCCAAAACATGGCCAGGCAAGGCCTGACACAGTTTGTCACGGTCCGTTTCGGTAATGTGCTGGGCAGCAGCGGGAGTGTTGTGCCTATTTTCAAGGAACAGATCAAGAGGGGAGGGCCGGTCACCGTGACGCACCCGGAGGTGATCCGCTTTTTCATGACGATACCCGAAGCGGTACAGCTGGTGCTCCAGGCGGGAAGTATGGGGAAGGGTGGAGAGATTTTCCTCCTGGATATGGGGGAGCCGGTCAAGATTGTTCAAATGGCCGAGGAAATGATACGACTCTCGGGATTCCGTTCTTATGAGGATATCGACATTGTCTTTACCGGTCTGCGCCCAGGAGAAAAGCTTTACGAGGAACTCGTCGGTGCCGGAGAGGGGGTATTGCCCACGGACCACGAGAAAATACGCGTGGTGCGCGCGACTTCACATAGTTCTGCCCTTTTGGGTGGGCTTCTGGAGAGGCTTGATCGCGCGATCCAGCTGATGGACAGGGAAGAGGTTCTAAACGTGTTGGAGGAGATTGTGCCTGAATACCAGCCGGAAAGGGACCGTTTGGCTCGCGGCAAGGTTGTTAAGCCCGTGCCAGTGAGGCAGGCCATGGTGGTGGCGATGGCAGGACCCGAAGCCCTGGGTTCAGAACAGTAAAAATATTTGAAGGGTTCAAAGTTACAAGGCGCTTTGAGCCAAAACAAAATATAAGGTCGGGTATTGTTCAGGTCCTTGGCTGGGCCAGGAAAGAACCTAATTATGAAAAATATCGTATTCTTGTCATTGTTTTTGACCTTTCTGCTCTCTGCGGGATCTGCACTGTCGGCTGAGAGGGGTTATCGGGTGGGTGACGGGGACGTTCTCAAGGTTACGGTCTACGACCACCCGGACCTCACGACCACTGCCCGGATCAGCAGTAGCGGTACGATTCTCTTTCCGCTGATTGGTCAATTGCAGGTCGGCGGGATGACCGGTGAGAAGGTCGCTGGGAAAATTTCTAATTATCTGGAAGACGGTTTTATTGTCAATCCCCAAGTTTATGTTTTTGTTGAAGATTTTAGAAGCAACAAGGCGATTATCAATGGACAGGTGAGAAAGCCCGGCCTTTACGAACTAAGTGGTCCAACGGCACTTTCCGAATTGATATCCAAAGCCGGAGGATTGGGGGCGGAGGCCGGGGACACCATCACAATAAAGAGAAAGATCTCTTCGCAGGGCAAGGAGGAGAAACTCCTTTCGGTCAGTTTGAAGAGCCTTATGGGAGAGGGGAATGCCAGCTTGGACATCCCCATAATGGACGGTGACAGCGTTTTTGTTGCGAGGGCAGGAATCGTTTATGTAACAGGGCAGGTAACCAAGCCGAATGCATACACAATGGATGAGAAGACATCGGTCATTAAGGCCATTACCATGGCGGGGGGGTTCTCGGAGTTAGCTGCTAAGGGGAAGGTGAAAATCATCAGGAAAGTAGGGGGGTCCGAGAGGATGTTGGAAAATGTTTCCATGCACATGGCGGTGCTTCCTGAAGACGTGATTGTGGTGCCAGAGAGTTTTTTCTGACCAAGTCGTCTATTTCTTTTTAACTTACGCAACGGAAGAAGGGCGGTCACCATGCGTACAAAGGGCCAAGATCTGCATCTGAGGGATGCACTGAGGGTGGTCAACAAGCGCCTGAAGATTGTGTTGATATTCTTTTCAGTCACTTTGTTGCTGGTGTTGGTCGGGACCTTCTTGGTTACCCCAAGGTACGAAGGGATGACCAAGGTCATGATCGAGAGGAGCCAATCGAGCGACCTGACCTCGCGGTCTCGAGCAGTATCGAGTGATCCGGAGTTTTATGAAACCCAGTTTCAGTTAATAAAAAGCTGGGCGGTCAGTCGGCGAGTTGTGGAGATGCTCTCCCAGAGGGAGAATTACGCCGAACTTTTTTCCGAGGGACAGGAAGGTTTTTCTCTGGTTCAATCGGGTTTGGACTGGGCCAAAGGGGGGTGGTCTGCAGTTCAATCTCTCTTCGGCGTCGATGATGGCGGCACAGAGGGGGAGTCTCTGATTCCCTCGGAGGGGCATTTGGCCGAAACGATCAGTCGGGGGATGAGGGTTCGACCCATCGCAGACAGCAGGATTCTTACCATCAGTTTTCTTTCTCCTAACCCGGAATTTGCTGCCCTTGTCGCAAATACCACCGCCAAGGCTTACATTGATGTCATTCTTAATATGAAAATGGAGGCATCCAAGAGCAGTCTGGATTGGATGACCAATAAAGCTGAGGCCGAGAAGAAAAAGCTGGATGAAGCGGAAAAGTCTTTGCAGGACTTTATGAAGGCAAATGATATCGTAACGGTTTCGAACCGAATTGCGGTTAATCCAGAGAAACTTTCAGAACTCAGTGTTCAACTCGTGCGAGCCGAGTCTAAACGTAAAGAGTTGGAAGCCTTGTATAGCAAGATCAAAAATGGCGCCGAAAATCCTCAGTTTGCATTGACCGTCGAAGCTATCGCCTCGGATGCCACCCTGCGGGTCCTGCGCTCCCAGGTTGTAGAATCTGAAAAAAGAATAATGGAACTTTCCAACAAGTACGGTCCCAGACATCCCGTTATGATCAAGTCTCACGGAGATCTGAAGGTTCTGGAAGAAAAGGTTAAAGAAGAAATCAGGCGGCACGTTCACTCCATAAAAAATGAATACGACTTTTCTTTGGCGAAAGAAACCGGTTTGAAGAAGCAGTTGAGAGAAGCCCGGTCTGAAACAATTGGTTTAAATGAAAAATATGTACAATATGGTGCGCTGAAAAGAGATGTCGAAACTAGTCGCAAGCTCTATGATGCCCTCATGCTTAAACTTAAAGAACAAGGCATTACCGAAGAGAATCGACCGGTTAATCTTTGGATCGTGGAGGAAGCCGGTATACCGACCCATCCGGTTAAGCCCAATAAAGTTCTCAATATGTTTATCGGGCTAATCCTTGGTCTTTTCGGCGGCGTCGGTCTGGCCTTTTTCCTTGATTATCTGGATAACAAAATAAAAGACCCCGAGGAAGCGGAAGCCGCCTTGGGAACGCTTGTGCTGGGTATGATCTCCCTTTGCCGTGGAAAAGACCGGGAAATCGAGGGTATCGAGCTGAAGGAACCGCTCTCCCCTGTTTCGGAGGGTTATAAGGCCCTTCGGACAGCTCTCATGCTTTCCTCGGACCATGATCCGCCACGGAAAATCCTCGTCACCAGTCCATCACCCGGAGAGGGGAAAACGTCTACAGCTGTTAACCTTGCTTTGGGCCTGGCTCAATCGGGAAAACGGGTCGTCTTGATCGATGGTGACCTTCGTAAGCCCCGTGTTCATAAGGTCTTCCAGATCAACCCGGAAATCGGGTTGAGTACTTATCTGGCCGGAGACAACAATGGCGGCATTTTGCAAAAGGGACTTATTTCGAACCTCTCTGTTTTGCCGTGCGGTCCGATTCCATCTAACCCTACGGATTTGCTTGCTTCTTCTCGAATGCAGGCTTTGCTTGAGAAGCTTGAGAGTTCCTTCGACATAATTATCTGTGATTCTTCACCTCTCTTGTCGGTGACCGATTCCAGAATTTTAAGCAAACTTTTCGATGGAACCCTGTTGGTGGTTCGCGGTGAACAGACGACTTACGACATGGCGCAGAGGGCCTTGAAGTCTCTAAAGACTGTGAGGGCCAACGTGCTCGGAATTGTAATTAATGCACTCGATTTCAAAAAAGGCGAAAATTATTATTACAACGATTATTACACTTCATTCGAGGATGAGGACGAAGTTGAGCCGGAAAAGGCGGCAACCTTGACACAGGTGTTTGCTGGAAATTCGGAAACTTTTTTAAAACAGCGCCATGAAGACAGCAGCTCATTTGAGGAGAAATTCCAGCCGAGAATCTAGCTTGAAACGGTAAGCTCTTGGGTTGCTTGTTTCATCCCATAGCGATTACCGCATTTCATACTCAATAATCCTTATCTCATTGAATTTGTGAGGCTGTCCTGAGTGCTTATTCTCATACAGGACAGCCTCATTGTTTTTAAATAAATCAAGTATATTTCAATTGTTGATTGGGCGACGTATTTGGACAGGTGGGGAATTTCTCCGTCAAGGGAAGTCGATTCAATGCAAAGTGTTTCAAACAAGTATCAGAATACAAAGATTCCCCCCTCTTACCGGATATCTCACCCCTTGGGCAACCTTCTGGTATTTCACTCTTTCGCTTAAGGAGGTCTTGCTTCTCCTCATTTCCAATTGGAAAGGAGGTTCCAGGGAGTTCTCGATAGGATGGCAAGGTGAATTTCGCCGGAATATACCCTGTTGCCAGACGCTGATTTTTCTGTTATTTGTGAACCCTGCTATCGGAAAAAGCGATGATTGAGGACTCTCTGGGGGGACGATGGATATCAAGAGGCTTGAGGTATTTTGCAAGGTCGTCGAACAGGAGAGTTTCACCAGGGCCGCAGATGCCGTTGGGCTCTCCCAGCCCACGGTCAGTGAAAATATACGCATCCTGGAGGAGGCTTTAGACGAGAAACTCCTCGACCGGCTCGGCCGCAAGGTGCTTCCCACCGGGGCAGGGAAGATTCTGTACCGCCATGCCAGGCGGATTATCAAAATGCGCGACGAGGCTTTTCAGGCCATTGAAGAATACAAGGGCAACCTCAGTGGCCACCTCTCTCTAGGCGCCAGCACTATTCCCGGGGCCTATATCCTGCCCAAAGTGATCGAAGCCTTCAAGGCTCGTCACGCCGCCATCCAGGTGACGGTCAAAATCGCCGGAACGGCCCGGATCGTTGAGGATCTGCTGCAGGGGAACCTTGAACTGGGGATCGTAGGGGCAAGGCCCAAAGATGCCACTCTGGAGTGCGAGGAGATTTTCTCCGACGAACTGGTCCTGACCGTTTATCCAGACCATCCATGGGCCGGCCGCCAGGCTGTTTCCCCAGAGGAACTGGAGGACCATCCCTTTATTGTCCGGGAGTCGGGGTCCGGGACCCGGACCGTCATGAACCAAACCCTCAAGGGGGTCGGATTCGATCCTGACAGGCTGAGTCTGGTGGCGGAGATGGGAAGCACCGAGGCGGTTCGACAGGGGATCAAGGCCCGCATCGGTGCCTCGATTATTTCCTTTCTGGCGGTCGCCGAGGACATTCATCAAGGCACTCTGGTCACCGTGCCCGTCGAGGGACTTCAGATGTCCCGTACCTTCCATCTCATCCAGCGCAGAAACCGGCGATTGTATCCTCTGGGGCTGGCCTTTCGGCATCATCTTCAGGGGGGGGCGTTTTAGAGGGTGCGAATGTTTCCACTTCAACGCAAAAAGGACAGCCTGCCGGCTGTCCTTTTTGCGTTGAACTCTTCCTTACCTATAGATTCAGACCCAGGCGCTTGATTTTCTCTACCAGGGTGGTGCGGTTGATGGTCAGTAGGGCAGCCGCCCGGGCCTTGACGCCGCCGGCCAAGTCCAAGGCTTCCTTGATCATGCTTCGTTCTATTCCCTCCATGATTCTGGCCATATCGATCCCTTCGGCAGAGACACGGGGGTGGATGATCTGCAGGGACTTCCCATCGGCAGTTTTGCCGATGGGCTGGGGAAGATCGTCTCGTTGGATGGTCTCCCCATCGGTCAGGGCGACAGTTCGCTCAATGACGTTTTCCACTTCGCGCACGTTTCCGGGCCAGTCGTAACCTTCGAGGGCCACCATGGCATCCCTGGAGAGGGACATAAGAGGCCGCGTCATCTCCTGGCAGCTTTTTTCCAAGAAATGACGGCACAGCAGGGCAATGTCCTCACGCCGGTCTCTCAACGGAGGGAGGGCGATAGGGATGACGTTGAGGCGGTAGTAGAGGTCTTCGCGAAAGTTTCCACTTTTCACCTCTTCCTCGAGATCGGCGTTGGTCGCGGAGATGACTCGTACGTTGAACTTGGTCTTTTTGCTCGAACCGACGCGTTCCACTTCCTGTTCCTGCAGTACGCGCAGCAGTTTCATCTGGAGGTGCATCGGCATGGTGCCGATCTCGTCCAGGAAGATAGTGCCGTTGTGGGCCAGTTCGAACTTTCCCGGTTTATCGGCAACGGCCCCGGTAAAGGCCCCCCGGGTGTGGCCGAAAAGTTCGCTTTCAAGCAGTGCGGCCGGGATGGCGCCGCAGTTGATTGCCACAAAGGGTTTGTCTTTGCGGTTGCTGTTGAAATGGATGGCCTTTGCTACAAGTTCTTTGCCCGTGCCGGATTCGCCGAGTATGAGAATGGTCGAATCGGTGTGAATGATTTTCTCCATGCGGGAGAATACCTGTTGCATCGCCAGGCTGTTGCCGATGATGTTGTCGAACTTGTATTTGCCCCTCAATTGTTGACGCAGGTAGAGGTTCTCCGCAACGAGGCGGCTCTTTTCGAAGGCCTTGGAGACGACGATTTTCAGCTTCTCGAAATTGAAGGGCTTGGTGACGTAGTCGAACGCCCCCTCCTTCATGGCCTCCACAGCACTCTCCGCCGAAGCGTTTCCTGTGATGACGATGACGTTTGTGTGGGGCGAATCCTCCTTGACCTTCTTGAGGATGTCGATGCCGCTGACTCCGGGCAGGAAAAGGTCGGTAATGACAACCTCGAAGTTCGTCTTTCGCAGAATCCCCAGGGCGTCCTCGCCGGAAGGGGCTGTTTGGACCTGATAACCAGCATTGGTCAGCAACAGCGAGAGGGCTTCGAGGTTGTGGACCTCGTCATCGATCAGGAGGATCTGGGACAGGGTTTTCATGAGGCGGCTCCCGAAAGGGGGTATGCGTCATCTCATTGACGGAAATTTACCTTAGCATGAGGCCATCGGCAGTGCAAGGGGGAATTTGACCCGCAGGACGGCGCTCGCCAAAGACTCCAAGTGGCTGAATTGACGTGGCTCATGACCCTGCTAAACTCAATCTATGTCGATATGGCGCCATCCTATCACTCTGCCCCTATTTTTGCTGGTCGCCCTGCTGTTTACGGCCCAGGTGTGCTTCGGGGTCGAGGAACTTTCCTCCCGGGACGTGGTACGCGTCGTTCCCGTGGCCGGTGTCATCAACCCTGTGGTTGCCGGGTTCGTGGGTGCGGAACTTGTACGGGCCAATGGGGATGGGTCCCGCGCTCTCCTTATCGAGTTGGATACTCCCGGCGGGCTCGACAGCGCCATGCGCTCCATCATCAAAGAGATCCTCGCTTCCGAGATCCCGGTGATCGTCTATGTCTATCCTTCCGGGGCTCGGGCCGCTTCGGCAGGGGCTTTGGTCACTCTCGCTGCTGATTTCGCCGTCATGGCTCCCGGGACCAATCTCGGTGCGGCCCACCCGGTGGCCATCGGTCCCGGGGCGGGCGGGGGGGACGATGTCATGATGGGGAAGGTCGTGGAGGATGCCGCCGCCTATGCACGCAGCATCGCACAGCAGCGCGGGCGCAATGTCGATTGGGCCGAAAAGATCGTGCGGGAGAGCGTCTCCACCCCCGCCGAGGAGGCCCTCGAGCTCAAAGTCATCGATCTTGTCGCCGAGGACGAACAGGCAATGCTCTTGGAACTCGACGGCCGGCGCTATTTGAGGGGAGGGCAGGAGCGCGTTCTCAAGACTGCCGGGGCGCTCCTGGTCCGGAGTGAAATGACCTGGCGGCAGGAAATCCTCAATACCATCAGCAACCCCAACGTCGCCTACCTGCTTCTGATGCTCGGCATTCTGGGGATCTTTTTCGAGATTTCCCAGCCCGGGGTGATTCTGCCGGGGGCGGTGGGGGCCATCGCCCTGCTCCTGGCTTTCTTCGCCTTTCAGACACTTCCGGTCAACTATGTCGGAGTGTTGCTGATCCTGCTGGCCTTCGTTCTTTTCATTCTGGAGATCACCGTTCCTTCTTTCGGCATGCTGACGGTGGGCGGAATCGTCTCCCTGACCCTGGGATCCCTGATGCTGGTGGAGACCTCCGAGCCCTACCTCCAGATCTCCCGAGTGGTGATCTTCGCCACCGTCGCGGTCTGCGGGAGCTTCTTTGCTCTGGTTCTGTATTTCGTAGTGCGCACCCAGAAGACCCGCTATGTGTCCGGGATCGAGGGGATGGTGGGAGAGCGCGGGGAGGCTGTCAGCGATGTCGGGATAAAGGGAAGGGTTTTTGTGCACGGCGAATACTGGGATGCCTATGCGGAGGTTCCCATCCGAAAAGGGGCGCCCATCGAAGTCGTCCGAGTGGAGAGGAATATGAAGCTGGAAGTCAGAGAATCGGCCATGGAGGGCGAATGGATGGAGGGCGGCGGAGAGAGGTTTTAAACCTGGAGATCGGGAAGTTGGATTCCTTTGTTAAGGAGACGTTGTCATGATACCTGTCGGTCTGGTCGGTTGGGTCGTGGCCCTGGCGCTAGTGGTCAGCATCATCGCCAGTGCTGTTCGAGTTCTGCTCGAGTACGAGCGCGGGGTTGTGTTTCGGCTGGGAAGGTTCTCCGGCGTGAAGGGCCCAGGTCTGCGTTTCATCATCCCGGTGGTCGACAAACTGGTCAAAATCAGCCTGCGCACCGTGGCCATGGATGTGCCGCCCCAGGATGTCATTACCAAGGATAACGTATCGGTGAAGGTGAACGCGGTTCTCTATTTCCGGGTCGTTCAGCCGGAAAAAGCGCTTATCGAGGTGGAGAATTACCTTTACGCCACCGGGCAACTGGCCCAGACCTCTCTGCGCTCGGTTCTCGGTCAGTCGGAACTCGACGACCTGCTGACCCAGCGGGACCGGATCAATCAGCACCTGCAGGAGATCCTTGACCGGCAGACCGACCCCTGGGGAGTCAAGGTCTCCAACGTGGAGATCAAGCATGTCGACCTGCCGGCCGAGATGCAGCGGGCAATGGCCAAACAGGCCGAGGCCGAACGGGAGCGGCGCTCCAAGGTCATTCATGCCGAGGGCGAGTTCCAGGCATCGCAGAAGCTATCCGAGGCCGCCCGTATCATTTCCAGCGAAGAGGGGGCCCTACAACTCCGCTTTCTCCAGACCCTGACCGAAGTTTCGGCCGAGCGCAACTCCACCATTATATTCCCCATTCCTCTGGACCTTATTCGTCCCTTCATGAAGAAAAGGGAGGGGGAACCTTAAGAGACCGTACAGGCCGAGAACCATGATCGGTCGGGAAAGGGGGCGGGCCCCCTTTCCCGGGATGTTCTCGTCTTCTGGCTTGACAAACGGTTAAGACTCTTGTGCTCACCGTTGCTAATCCTTCCGTGAAGCGGCTCTTTCCTTTGTGTCGTCTTTTCTGAGTATTTGAAAATTTATGAGAGTCTCCTTTTCGAAACTGGATGGCGTTATGGCTGCTGATGTCCTGTGTGTGATCGGCTTGACAGATGTGGTAAAGATTATGAAAAAGCAGTTGAAAGTGAGAGTCAAATTGAACCCTTATGAAATAAAACAATATTTTATATTGACATGAGATATCTTGTCTGGTTTGATATGCGTGATCGTGGGTGGGTCGCTAAGTGTTTAAAAAGGTTAAAAATTTTCAGTCAAACTAAAAAAACCAACCTGACGTTATCCGTTTTGTTTTTAAAAAGAATCGTAGTGTCGGCCAGCATGATGAGCCGAACGGAGGAGGTTTGATGGCTGTGAAAAAATTCAAGAAGATTATGGCGGCGAATCGCGGGGAGATCGCCATCCGCATCTTTCGGGCCTGTACCGAGCTTGGGATCAGCACCGTGGCGATCTACTCGGAGCAGGATCGGCTTTCACTGCATCGTTACAAGGCCGACGAGGCCTACCTGATCGGCAAGGGCAAGGGGCCCATCGATGCGTACCTGAGCATTGACGAGATCATCGATCTCGCGCGCAAGAAGGACGTGGACGCCATCCACCCCGGCTACGGTTTTCTGTCGGAAAACCCGGAATTCGCCGAGGCCTGCGAGCGGGCGGGCATTGCCTTTATCGGTCCCACCCCTGAAATCCAGCGCCGCCTGGGGGACAAGGTTTCCGGCCGCCAAGTTGCCAACGAAGCCGGTGTTCCGATCGTGCCCGGCACTGAAAAGCCGATCCAGAGCGAGGAGGATGCGCTGATCTTCGCCAAGGAGGCCGGCTACCCGGTCATCGTCAAGGCCAGCGCCGGCGGCGGCGGACGCGGCATGCGCGTCGCCCACAGCAAGAAGGAGCTGGTCGAAGGGCTCAAGTCGGCGGCCTCCGAGGCCCAGGCGGCCTTCGGCAACGCCGCGGTATTTCTCGAAAAGTACATCGAGAAGCCGAAGCACGTGGAGGTCCAGGTTCTGGGCGACAAGCACGGCAACCTGGTCCACTTCTACGAGCGCGACTGCTCCATCCAGCGCCGCCACCAGAAGGTTATCGAGATCGCGCCCTCGCTCTACCTGACCAAGAAGAAGCGGGACGAACTCTGCGCCTACGCCCTGAAGATCGCCAAGGCCGTCGATTACGTCAACGCCGGCACCATCGAGTTCCTGATGGACAAGGAGGGCAACTTCTACTTCATCGAGGTCAACCCGCGTATTCAGGTGGAGCACACCGTCACCGAACTGGTGACCATGCGCAACCTGGTGCAGGCCCAGATCCGCATCGCCGAGGGGCACAAGCTCTCCGACCCCGAGATCAACATCAAGGGGCAGAAGGACATCGAGCTGCGCGGCTACGCCATCCAGTCCCGGATCACCACCGAGGACCCGACCAACAACTTCGCTCCCGACTTCGGAACCATCAAGGCCTACCGCACCGCGGCCGGCTTCGGGGTGCGCCTCGACGCCGCAGCGGGCTACGCCGGGGCGCAGATCACCCCCCACTACGATTCGCTGCTGGTGAAGATATCCACCTGGGGCCTGACCTTCCCCGACGCCGCCCGCACCATGGACCGGGCTCTGCGAGAGTTCCGCATTCGCGGGGTGAAGACAAACATCGGCTTCCTCGAGCGGGTCATCACCCACCCGGTCTTCCTTGAGGGCAAGTGCGACACCTCGTACCTCGACGAGCATCCGGAGCTCTTCCAGCTGCCGGTGAAGAAAGACCGGGCCAACAAGATCCTCAACTTCATCGGCCACACCTCGGTCAATGGCTACCCGGGGATCGCCGAGGCGAAGCGGCTGCACTTCAAGGACCTGCGTGAGCCGGAGGTGCCGGAGATCCCCTACGGCCAGCCTCACCCCCGCGGTACCCGGGACATTCTGCGGGAGAAGGGCCCGGAAGGACTTGCCGAGTGGGCGCGCAACCACAAACAGCTGCTGATCACCGACACCACCATGCGCGACGCCCATCAGTCGCTGATGGCGACCCGCTTCCGCACCTTTGACCTCGACCGCATTGCCGAGGCGACGGCGCATCTCGGCGGCGGGCTCTTCTCCCTGGAGATGTGGGGGGGAGCGACCTACGATGTTTCCATGCGTTTCCTCTCCGAGGATCCCTGGGAGCGTCTCGACCGGTTGCGCGAGAAGGTGCCCAACATCCTCTTCCAAATGCTGCTGCGCGGCTCCAATGCCGTCGGCTACACCAACTACCCCGACAACGTGGTGCAGGAGTTCGTCGCCAAAGCGGCTGAATCGGGGATCGATATTTTCCGCGTCTTCGACTCTCTTAACTGGACGAAGGGGATGCAGGTGGCCATGGAGGCGGTACGCAAGTCCGGCACCGTGTGCGAGGCTTCCATGTGCTATACCGGCGACATCCTCGACCCCAAGCGGGACAAGTACCCCCTGGAGTACTATGTCAGCCTGGCGAAGGAGCTCGAGAAGATGGGCGCCCACATCCTCGCCATCAAAGACATGGCCGGCCTGCTCAAGCCCTTCGCCGCCGAAAAGCTTATCAAGGCCCTTAAACAGGAGATCGGGATTCCGGTCCACCTGCACACCCACGACACCTCCAGCAACGGGGGCGCCATGCTGATGATGGCCGCCCAGGCCGGATGCGACATCGTCGACGCGGCACTCTCCTCCGTCTCCGGCCTGACCGCCCAGCCCAATCTCAACGCCCTGCTCTCGGCCCTGGAAGGCTCGATCTGGGACCCCCAGCTCGACATGGCCGGCATGCAGAAACTGACAAACTACTGGGAGACGGTTCGCACCTACTACGCCCCCTTTGAGTCAGAGCTGCGCTCGGGGACGGCGCAGGTCTACTATCACGAGATTCCCGGTGGCCAGTACTCCAACTACAAGCCCCAGGTCGAGGGGCTCGGCCTCGGCCATCGCTGGGAGGAGTGCAAGGAAATGTACCGTAAGGTCAACGACATGTTCGGCGACCTGGTGAAGGTCACTCCCTCGTCGAAGATCGTCGGCGACATGGCCATGTTCATGGTGCAGAACAACCTGGAACCCGAGGACGTTTTCGAGCGCGGTCACGATTTGACCTTTCCGCAGGGGGTGGTCGACTTTTTCAAGGGGATGATCGGCCAGCCTTACGGGGGCTTCCCGGAGAAGCTGCAGAAGATCATCCTCAAGGACGAGAAGCCCCTGACCCATCGCCCCGGCGAGCTGCTCGAGCCCGTCTACCTCGACGCCAAGAAGGCGGAGCTGGAGAAAAAACTCGGCCACGTCGTTTCCGAACGGGACGTTCTCTCCGCTGTCCTCTACCCCGGGGTTTTCGAGGAGTTCGACCGTCACCGCCAGGAGTACAGCGACACATCTTTTCTCCCGACGCCGGTCTTCTTCTATGGCCTCGATGTTGGGGACGAGGTGAGCATCGACATCGAGGCGGGCAAGACCCTGATTATCAAGCTTAACGCCATTGGCCGCGTCCACGAGGATGGAACCCGTAACATCTATTTCGAACTCAACGGCGAGCCGCGCCAGGTGAAGGTCACGGATCTGTCGGTCGAGACCGAGGAGGTCAGCCATGTCAAGGCCGACCCTGATGATACAAAGCAGGTCGGGGCGCCGATGCCCGGCAAGATTTTCAAGATGCTCGTCAGCGTAGGCGACGAGGTCAAGGAGGGTGAAACCCTCCTCTCCACCGAGGCGATGAAGATGGAGACGAACGTCAAGGCCAAGAGGGACGGTGTTGTCAAAGAGATCTTTTTCAAGGAGAGCGATCAGGTGCAGCAGGACGACCTGCTGGTGACTCTCGATTGAATTTTGTCGATTGAAATAGGAGAGAGGCACAAGAGCCGGGTCCCCAGGGGCCCGGCTCTTGTGTGTTCAGGCGGCAAGGCCTCTTGGCCTGGAAAAGCGTGGATGGGGGTTCACGCGCTTTTCAGATGCGCGCGGACAGGGGCTGGGAGACGCCCCTCGTTCAGGTTGCACCTGGGGGGCGGCCGGCGAGAAGAACGGCGGGGACGGGCCGGGAAAGGGTTGCGGATGGGGCTTCCAGGTGGTCGAGGGTGGCGAAGGTGAGGCCGAGAAGGTCGGCGACCCCCCCCATGGTCAGGTTCATCCGTCGGTAATCGGCATTGAGGTGAAGAAGAAGCGGCACAGGGGAGTCTCCCTGCAGCAGCACCGCTTCCAGGCGGCGGCCGTCGTCCTGCAGGCGGGCCAGCCCCGCTTCGCCGCAACGGTGCAGGGCGGTTGTGTCCTCCACGCTTTGCATGAGGCGGCTCATGACGAGTAAGGCGGCCTTTTCGTGACCGAAGCCCAGTTGCTTACCCTGGTGGTATGCCGGCATGGCCACGTCGAACAGAGCTGGCAGGCCTGCGAGGCACTCGCCGCGGATGCCGGACGCCCCGAGTTCCCGCCGGGCTCTCTCGCCGTTGGTGCCCTCCGGGGCATGGAAGGCAAAGAACTCGCTGGCCACGGCGCGCACCGCGTGGCGCAGCTGCTCGGGAGAGTCGCCGGCGCACCGGGCCCGGGCGCTCAGCAGCAGCCCTCCGAGAAAAATGCCCCCCTTGTGGGTGTTGCCGCCAAAAGCGGCCAGCAGGCGTCGCTCCGCGTCCCTGCCGATGGCGACCAGCCTCGGAAGGGACTCCCCCGCACAGAGGGCGGAGGCCATTTCCCGAAAAAAGTCCCCCACCATCTTCACGGAGGCGAGCATCCTGAAGAAGGAGAGATCCCGGTGGGAGCCGCTGTCGAGCAGGTCGACCAGGCCGGGCTTGGGGGTGAGCCGGAGCTCCTTACGCAGCCCCTCGGTCAGGGCGGCGCACAGCTTTTCCAGGGCGAAACGGCGCGAGCAGGTCATCGATCCTCCTCTGCAGGGCAGGCTGGTCGTGGCTGCCGGTGCGGATGCACTCCTTGGCCGGCCGGGAGCAGGCCAGGCAGGTTCGCTGGGACAGCCCCAGAAGGGCGCGGTCGATGGGGCGGCCGAGGCGGTCGAAAACGTCGAGGTCGAGGAGCCGGGCGGCGGGGCGGCTTTCTTCCAGTGCCAGGCAGCGCACCTTGGCGAGGAGGGGGGCGGTTCCCAGCAGGAAGAGGGCGTAATGGCCGGCCGCATCCTCCCCCCCTTGAAACTCCACCAGGCCCGAGAAGGAGCGTTCGAGGCGGTCGCGTCCCCAGCAGAAGAGTTCCGCGCTTCCGGTAGGGGTTTTCCCCTGCCCCGGGATGTTCAGGGCGAGGGACAGGACCGCCGGTGTCCGGACCGTAAGGGCCCTGAGCAGGGCCCGGTGGCGGCTGTCCCGGGCTTCGAGAAGCTTATTCCTGAACGTGACGAACAACATCGATGATGGTCCCGTCCCGGTACTCGATGAGGGCGGCGATCTGCTCCGAAAACTCCAAGGGGCGGGGCCGCCCGGTGACCTGGAGGATCTCCCGCTGCAACGCGCGGATGTCCTTGACCGGCATCTTTCGTTTTTTCAGCTCCCTTTTCAGGTCAGGGTGACGTTCGCTGACGGCGATGCCCCGTTCGGTGACCACCACGTCCACTGTCTCGCCGGGGGTGGTGACCGTGGTCACCGCGTCGCGGACGATAGGGAGGCGGCCGCGGATGGAGGGGGCGACGATGATGGCCAGGCTGGCCCCGGCCGCGGTGTCCGAGTGCCCCCCGGTGTTGTGCAAAAGGTAGCCGTTGGACTCTGTGTTGACGTTGACGTTGAAGTCCACGTCGATCTCCGTGGCCCCGAGGATGACGCAGTCGAGGCGGTTGACCACCGCCCCGGCGTTGAAGGGGTTGGCGTACATGTCGGCGCTGATCTCCAGGTGGCCCGCGTTTCGGCCGATGGAGGCGACGGCCTGAAGGTCGAAGCACTGCACGTCGAACAGGGCCTGGAACAGACCCTCCTCGAGCATCTCCACGAAGTAGCCGGTGATGCCTCCGCAGCCGAAGCTTCCCATGATTCCCTGCTCGCGCATCCTCCTTCGGACCTGATCGGCCACGGCGAGGGAGGTGCCGCCGCTGCCGGTCTGGAATGAAAAACCGTCCCTGAGCAGGCCGGCGGCCTCGATCACCTCTGCGGCGTAACGGGCGATCTGCAGCCCGACGGGGTCGGTTGTGATGCGGGTTGTCGTCGAGACGATCTTTGCCGGGTCGCCGAGGGTGTCCACCTCCACCACGTAGTCGATCAAAGTCTGGTCGATGGCGATGGGGGTGGCGGGGTAGGGGACGAGGTTGTCGGTGACGGCCACAACTTGGCGGGCATGCAGGGCGTCGGTGTGGGCGTAGCCGAGGCTGCCGCAGGCGCTCGGGCCCCGGTGCCCGTTCATGTTGCCGTAGGCGTCGCAGCAGGGCGCCGCGATGAAGGCGGCGTCCACCGTCACCTCCCCGGTGATGAGGGCGCGGGCGCGGCCGCCGTGGGTGCGCACCACGATGGGGCAGGACAGTTCCCCCCGCGAGGCCATCTCGCCGATGGGTCCGTTGACCCCGCACTCGAACCGGGTGATCGTCCCCTTCTCGATGAAGGGAACCAGTTCGGCGTGGACCGGGTGAATCGAGCTGGAGGCGATCCCGATATCGCGGATGCCTAGAACGTCGATTTCCCGCACCAGGGCGGCCAGGAGGGCATCGCCGTTGCGCAGGTGGTGGTGGGTGGCCACGGTCATTCCGTCCTTCAGGCCGACCGCGGCGATGGCCTCGCGAAGCCCGCCGGCGAGCAACTTGTCCGCACCGGGATTGACCCGGCGCAGGGGGCGGGTTGCCCGCGGGCCGTCGGGCTGTCTGGAAAAGGGTCCATCGTAGGGGAGGATGTTCTTTCCGTGGTAGGACCCGGGAAGTTCCCGGCCCAGGCTATTCCTTGCCATAGACCACCTCTTCGTCGAGTTCGATGTCGGTCAGGCCGTGAGCGCGGGCGGTCTTGAGGACCCGCACGGCCCGTTTGACCACTGGGGCGTCGACCATTTTCCCCTCCAATGAGATGACCCCGGTGCCCATCTGGCGGGCCTTGCCGATGGCCTCGACAACCTGCAGGGCGTAGTCGATCTCCTTCTGTTTTGGCGCGAAAACCTCGTGGACAGCCTCGATCTGGCGGGGATTGACGAGGGACTTGCCGGTGAAACCGAGTTTTTTGATCAGTTCGGTTTCGACCCGCAATCCTTCCATGTCGGCGGTGTCGGCGAAGATGGTGTCGATGGCCTGGATGCCGGCGGCCTTGGCGGCCCAGACGATGCGGGTGCGGGCATGGAAGAGTTCTTCTCCCCCCCTGGTGCGCTCGATCTCCAGGCTGGCGGTGTAGTCCTCGGCCCCGAAGGCCAGGCCGATGAGACGCGCGGTGCTTCGGGCGATCTGGACGCAGTTCAGGACCCCCGCGGCACTTTCGATGGAGGGCAGAATCGTGAAGCGGCCCACCTCCAGTTCCAGTTCCTCCTCGTACTCGGTAAGCAGGGTGTCCAGGGTCTCGACGATCTCGGGGGTGTCCGCCTTGGGCAGGCGGATGCCGTCAGGCAGGGCCGGCAGGACTTCTTTCAGGTCGGCGTAGCCGCGGGGAGAATCGAGGGGGTTGATCCGCACCAGGACCTCCTTGTCCCGCTCCCGGTAGTCCCGGAGGAAGTTCCGGACCAGGCCCCGGGCCGCATCCTTCTCGCTCAGGGGGACCGCGTCCTCCAGGTCGATCATGACCGCATCACAGCCGAAGATGGGAATGTTCTGCAGCATCGAAGGCATGTTTCCCGGGACGTAGAGCAGGCTGCGGCGCAGCTGGAATCCGGCCATCGCTATCGCTCCTCGATAAAGAGGGTCGGCACGCCGCCCCGTTCAGAGGTGTGGCGCTCAACCCCCTCGACCAAGACCTCGGTGATGAGAATCTCGCAGGACGCGAAGACCTCCGCGTCGAAGAGGTGGCCGCCGCAGACCTCTCCGGAGGATTTGCTCACCAGGATGTGAAGGTGGTGGTCATTGCGGCCGTTTTCATCGGGGAAGAGATTTCCCTCCAGGCCGAGGAGTTCCAGCGGTCCGGCCAGCTCGTGCAGTTGCATGCGCGGAGGGGTGATGGGGCGCTTGGCCCCCGCCTTGATCCCCCGGAAAAGCACCTTCTGCACCGACCCCACGGCGGAGACGATGACCGCGTTCTGGACCCGGGCGGCCTCGCCGAAGGCGGCGAGCTTTGAGGTGATCGACTGGCCCGGTTCGATCTTGAGGACGAAGCGCCGGCCCTGGACCCACTCCTTGAACCAATAGCCTTCCATCTAAACCTCCTTGTCCCTGCGGAGGGCCGTCTCCAGGCGCGCCTCGATGGCGTAGTCGAGTGCGCCCCGGTCGGATATCCGGACCCTCCCGCTCTCGACCCCGTAGCGGGCCAGCACCGTCTCGATCCGCTCCCGGATGAGGTGCTCGAACTGCCTCTTGACCGTCGATTCGACCAGGATCTCCAGCCCCTCGGCCGGCTCGAGAAAGACCATCAGGTCGCTCGACTGGAGGGTCCCGGCCTGTACCCTGCTGCGGATTTCCATCAGTGCCTCCTCTCCTGACCGCTGAGCCGTCTTCGGACGGCACGACCTGCCTCGGACATGATGAAATCGAAAGTGGGTGCGGGAACCATCCGGCGCACCGATTCGAAGGCCTCGCGGCGGATGGCTCTGCGCACCTGCGAGGCGCTTATCGGCTCGCCGTTCAGCATCTTGCGTTTCATTACCACTGCCTCTACACCGTAGGGGGGAAGAATGTCCTGCATCGTCTCGTTGTACAGCCGGGTGGTCCGGCAATGGGGCTCGGCGGCTACGAAACGCCTGGCGATGGAGAAAAAGGGCGCGATGTGCCTGCCGAACAGAGTCAGGTCGATCTCCATCTGAAGCCTGGCGGCGCTTTCTTCCGCTTTGAGGAAGTATGCGGGAAAGGTCACCGCGCTCACCGCGTAGTGGGAGCTGTCCAGTACGATCACATTTTTCAGATCCTGCGTCCCCTCGCGGACCAGGCGCAGGCGGTCGGCGAAGGGGAAGGCGGAGCGCTCCTCGCGAACCACGAAGAGGTACAGCGTGTCCACCCGGCAGGCCGCCTCCTCGACGAGGTAGCGGTGCCCAAGGGTAAAAGGGTTGCAGTTGGCGACGACCGCGCCGTTTGTGCCGGGGCGCACCCGGTCTCGGTGCCGGCCCAGGTAGGTGGCGATGCCCTCGCCGTACTCCAGGAGGACCGCCGCGGGGCGGGTTGCGAGGGGGGCGA
The DNA here is from genome assembly GCF_002868845.1 of Desulfuromonas sp. Taxonomy (NCBI): domain Bacteria; kingdom Pseudomonadati; phylum Thermodesulfobacteriota; class Desulfuromonadia; order Desulfuromonadales; family Desulfuromonadaceae; genus Desulfuromonas; species Desulfuromonas sp. The sequence continues at coordinate 93,374 of NZ_PKUB01000009.1, read as the reverse complement.
AGTTGAGGGCCCTGAAGGAGGCTGCATTCTCCGGCCGGGTGAATACGAAAAAGGTTTCTATGCCGGCCCGGCTGCCGCTGCGGATCAGTTCGGTGACCAGTTCGCCGAGCAGGGATCCGTGTTGCAGGTCGGGCCGGATGACCAGCATTTTCAGGATGTTGCCCCGGCGGGCACCGACCCCGGCGAGGCGACCTTCCTCGAAGGCCCCGACCAGGTCGTCCACTTCGGGTTCGAAGGAAAGGCCGTTGTTTTCGACGAGGAGCCGGGCCTGATCGACCTCTTTTCGAGTGACCAGTTGCGTGACCATGTCTTGAGCCTACCACATGGGATGCAGAGGCCAACATGCCTGTGAAAAAAGTGGTCGTATACGCAGGGAAAGCGGTTTCCCGCAAGGATATCCGGTTCCGGGGGTAGTGATGGAAAGGGCGGGGGAAGGCTAGGCTTTGTGCAGCAGGAGGGTGCTGAACTCCTCCAGCATCCGGTTCTGGGAAATCCGGCAACCGAGACGTTCGTACTTTTGGCGCACCGGAAAGTTGTATTCCCAGAGCATCCCGGAGAGGAGCAGAGGGGCGGCCGGGCGGGCGAACGCAACCAGGTTTTCGGCCACNATCCCTCGCCGACATCGTCGAGGGTGCCGCACATGTGTTCGACCCTTTCCTCGACGCCGTTGATTTTGCAGTTTTCCCGGCAGGCCTCCACGGCGGACGCTTCGATATCTATGCAGAGGGCGCTTTTTGCGCCGAGCTTGAGGGCGGCGATGGTCAGGATGCCGGTGCCGCTTCCCAGGTCGAGAACCCTTGCACCCTGGACCTCCGGCATGGTCTCGAGGATCTCAAGGCAACTGGCGGTCGTTTCGTGTTCTCCGGAACCGAAGGCCCCGGCGGCCATGACGAGGTCGAGGCGGCTGTCGCGGGAGGGCCCCCCCTCGGGAGGGGTGATGCGAAAACGATGGCCAACGGTAAAGGGTTGAAAGGTTCTTCCCATGGGACGTATCCTTGGTCGGGTAAGTAGGTGTGTATGTGTGCGCTCGTTGGGTTTGTGGCCGGCCTCGTCTGAGTGCTTAAAAAATTAGCTAAAAACAGCCATTTAGGCATAAGCTTCTCGCCTGAAACATGAGGTCGGAGGGGGGCGAGAAACATTGTACTAGGTGACGCAGACGAAGTCTTTCCCTTCCTTCAGGCCCAGGCCTTCAGCCCGTTCGCGGACCTGCTGCCGGGCCCCCCTGGCGCCGATGGTGACGAGGACCTTTCCGGATCCAGGGCGCAGAGCATCGGGGGTCACAACTGCGGCACCGTGAATGGTCTGGCCGATTTTGCGCGGGTCGATCTCCACCCATCGGTCGACCTTGATCCCTTCGGCCTGCAGGGCCTTGCGCCAGGCCTTTCCCTCGATTCCAGCCCCCCAGAGAGTGACCTCTGCCTCTCCCCGCAGATAGTATTTTTTGAGGTGATGCACCTTGCAGTCGCGGAAGGCCTGCGGTGAACAGTGGGGTGCGGTGCGGGTCAGGCGCTCGGGCCGGTCGCGCCAGTAGAGGAGGGTCTGCGGCAGGCGGCCGAAGCGGGCCCCGTGGCGGGCCATGCGCAGCCACAGGTCGTAGTCCTCGGGCCAGCCGAGATCGCGGTAGCCGCCGGTTGCGAGGACCGCCTTCCGGCGGAAGAGGACGCTCGGGTGGGCGAAGGGGGATTCCACGTAAAGGTCGCGGGCGATCTCTCCGTGGCAGAGGAGCCCGTTCAGCCATCGCTCGTAATATTGCATCCCCTCCTGAAGGGTCGGACGGGGAAAGTGGCGCACTCCGCAGGCGAGCAGGTCGAGGGCCGGGTTCTTCCGAAGGGCCTTTTCCTGGAGGGCGAGGCGCTGGGGGTGGCAGACGTCGTCGCCGTCCATGCGCGCGACAAGGGGGGCCCGGCAGGCTTCGAGGCCGGCGTTGAGGGCGGCGACAAGCCCCTCGGGGGGACGGGAGAGGACCCGTACCCGGCGGTCACGTCGGGCGGTCTCGGCGAGGATGGCGGAGGTGGCGTCGGTGGAGCCGTCATCGACGGCGACCAGTTCCCAGTCTGTCAGGGTCTGGCGCTGCAGGGAGGCCAGGGCCGCCGGAAGGAAGCGCGACTCGTTGCGCACCGGCAGAAGGACCGAGACCGCGGGGAGCATCACAGCCCCGCGGTGCGCAGGATGAAGAGGGCCAGCGTGTAGCTGAAGGCGGACAGGGCGGTGGACATCATGACGATGGAGCCGGCCAGTTCTGCATCGCCCTTCATTTCATGGGCCATGATGTAGGTCGCGGTGGCGGCCGGGGTTCCGGCGAAGAGGACGCCGATGGCCAAATCCATGCCGCCGACTCCGAAGAGCCTCAGCAGCAGCGCGGCGATGAGGGGCAGCCAGACGATCTTGATGCCGGTTGCGAAACCGGCCCGAACCAGGTCGCCCCGAAGTTTTTCCAGGGAGAAAGAGCCGCCGATGGCGATGAGGGCCAGGGGCAGGGTCATGCCCGTGGCGATATTCAGGCTGCGTTCGAGGATCACCGGCATCGGCAGAGCCAGAAAACTCCATGCGATGCCCGCAAAAGAGGCGAGGATGAGGGGGTTGAGGGCGATCTGGCGGACCCAGAAGCCGGCCCCCCGGGATTCGCCCGTATGGCGCTGGGGCAGCATCAGGGCGAGGATGGCGAAAAAGTTGAGCACCGGCACCAGGAAACCCATGAGGATGCCTGCGCGGGTGAAGCCCTCTTCGCCGTATGCGTTGAAAACGATGGCCAGGCCCACATAGGCCAGGTTTCCGCGGAACGCTCCCTGGCTGAAGGCGCCCCTGGCTCCGGGAGGGTAACGGCGCAGCGCAGCCCAGCCGTACGAGAGCAGAAAGCCGGCGGCGATGGCGGTGGCGCTCGCGGCGACCAGGGCTGCGTTGAAGTTGGCGAAGAAGTCGGCGCTGCCGATTTTGTAGAAGAGCAGCAGGGGTAGGCAGACGTAGTAGACCAGGCGGTTCGTCTGGAAAAGGAAGGTGGCGTCGATCAACCCCAGCTTGCGCAGCAGAGTGCCGAGACCGATGACCAGGAACACCGGCAGGACGATGATGAGGATGTCGAGGAATAGGGCCATGGCAGCTGTCTTTGAAGGGCTATGGGGCGGAGCATAACCTGAGCCCGCGGCGGCTGTCCAATGGAATCTTCCCTTGGCGCTTCCCATTTATTTCCGAAATTGATAAAGTTATTAAAAACTTAAGGCCAATCCGGCCGGGGAGGGCGGGGCGACGGACAAGGAAGCTGAAAAAAAGGAAATTTCCAAAAGGCCCGAGGCGGGGTGGCGTCTTGCAGCGGTGGCCCTGCTGGTGCTGGGGGTGACCGCTCTGCACTACCTGACGACCACCCAGCGGGTCGAATACCATGACATCTTCCGCCGGCTCTACTATGTGCCCATCGTCCTGGGAGGCCTCTGGTTCACCCTGCGGGGCGGGCTGGCCACGTCGGTCGTCGTCTCCGCTCTCTACGCACCCCACGTCATCTTCCAGTGGGGTCACCATCCGGGCATCGCCCTGGAGCAGTACCTGGAGATCGTCCTCTACAACGTCATCGGTTTTCTGACAGGCTTTCTCGCCGAGCGGGAGCGGATTCAGACCGTTCGCGCCCGGCGCGCCGCCCAGAAGCTGGAGCGCAGCTACGCCAAGCTTCGGAATCAGGCCGACCAGATTCTGGAGGTGGAGGCTCAGCTGCGGCGGGCCGACCGGCTTTCGGCCCTGGGGGAGCTGGCCGCTGGGATGGCCCATGAAATCCGCAACCCCCTGGGGTCGATCCGTGGCACGGCGGAGATCCTTCAGGAGGGGGTCGATCCGCAGGACCGGCGATACGAGTTCGGCCGCATCCTTCTCAAGGAGGTCGACCGGCTGAACAAGGTGGTCCAGAATTTCCTCGATTTTGCCCGGCCGTCCGAGCCCGAGCGGGAGCGTGTCGACGTCAACGAGACACTCCGGGACGTATTCGCCCTGACCCGCCAACCGGCAGCCAGGGACGGCATCGAGGTGATCTTCGAGGCCGGGGACGTCGCCTCCGCAACGGGAAGCGCCAAGCAGCTTCAGCAGGCGTTTCTCAACCTGGTCCTCAACGCCCTGCAGGCCATGCCCCGAGGAGGGCGGCTGAAGGTGACCACCGCGCAGGCGGCGGGGGAGGTCCGGATCGTTTTTGCCGACACCGGCCACGGGATCTCCGGGGAGGACCAGGACAAGGTCTTCAATCCCTTTTTTACGACTCGCCAGGAGGGCACGGGGCTCGGCCTGGCCATCACTCACCGCATCGTCCAGGGCCACGGCGGGCGAATCGAGGTGAAAAGCCGCCCGGGAGAGGGGACGGATTTTACAATGATCCTGCCCTGCGCGGGTTCCGGCGGCGGCATCCGGGCTTGAGTAGAAAGTGTTGCGGCTGCCATCGTGAAGGAGTTTTAGGTGTCCCGTAGAGCGGTTCTGGTCATTGACGACGACGATTCTCTTCGCAGGGTGATTGAATTCACCCTGGAGGAGGCCGGACACGCCGTGCTCACGGCTGCGGACGGTGAGACCGGTCTGCGCCTGTTCGAAGAGAACCGCCCGGCCGTGGTCCTCACCGATATCCAGATGCCGGGACTCTCCGGCTACGAGGTTCTTGAGAGGATCAAGGCCGACCGCCCCGATACGGTGGTTGTGGTGATTACCGCCTTCGGCACCGTTGAGCAGGCGGTCGAGGCGATGAAAAAAGGGGCATTCGACTACCTGACCAAGCCCTTCGGTCGGGAGGAACTGCGCCTCGTCGTGGAGAAGGCCTTTGCCGTCTGCGGACTGCGCGAGTAGAACGCCCGGTTGCGCGAGGAGCTGGCCGAACGGGTCGATTTCTCCCACATCGTCGGCATCTCCGACGCCATGCGGGAGGTTTTCGACGTCGTCCGGCGGGTGGCCGCCAGCGAGGCGACGGTCCTGGTCACAGGGGAAAGCGGGACCGGCAAGGAACTCATCGCCCGTGCCATTCACAACGGCAGCGAACGCAGGGAAGGGCCCTTCGTCGCGGTCAACTGCGCCGCCATCCCGGCAGACCTCCTCGAGAGCGAACTCTTCGGCCACCGCCGGGGCGCCTTTACAGGTGCCGTTCATGACCGCCAGGGAAAGATCGCCCGGGCCGAGGGCGGAACCCTTTTCCTCGACGAGGTGGGGGAGCTTCCTCTGGAGCTTCAGCCCAAACTGCTGCGGGCCCTTCAGGAAAGGGAGATCGAGCCCGTAGGAGGCAACCCCCAGAGGGTCGACGTGCGGGTGGTCGCCGCCACCAATCGCGACGTGGAGAGCGCCCTGGCCGAAGGCCGCTTTCGCGAGGACCTCTATTACCGGCTGGCGGTCATTCCCGTCGAACTGCCCCCCCTGCGCCAGCGGCGCGAAGACATTCCCCTCCTGATGAGGCACTTTCTCGATAAGCACGCCGACGGGGCGACCATCAGCATCTCCGATGCCGCTCAGGAGTCCCTGGTCGCTTACGACTGGCCGGGCAATGTGCGGGAGTTGGAGAACGCCGTGGAACGGATGGTGCTCCTGCGCAGGGGAGAGACCATTGCCGAGTCGGATCTGCCGGCCAAGGTCCGCGGCGAAGGGAGCCGGACCGGCGGCGGGGTGCTTCGTCTGCCGGCCGAGGGATACCCTCTTGAAGACTTGGAGAAGGAGGCGGTGACCGAGGCCCTGCGTCGAAACGGCTGGAACCAGACCAAGGCCGCCGTTTTTCTTCGCGTGCCGAGACACACCCTGATCTACCGCATGGAAAAGTACGGAATCAAGAAGAAGCCGGACGCAAAGAGCATGGAGGAGGGCGGTGAAAAGGACGCGGACGTTTAGTGCGGGAAGGTTTTTGTGGTCGGTCGTTGCGGTTTTCACGATCGCGGCCGCCTGGGTGGAGCCCGCGGCCGCCGCCGGGCGGCGAACCCCCGTGGTGGAGGCCGTGGAGAAGGCCGGACCCGCAGTGGTCAACATTCGTACCGAGCAGACGGTCAAACGGAGCTCCTCGCCCTTGTTCGGCTTTGCCGACCCGTTCTTCGAAGAATTTTTCCGGGGCCTGGCGCCCCCGAAGGTCTACAAGACCGAGTCTCTCGGCAGCGGGGTGATCATCGACGGGGCCGGGCACATCCTGACCAATGCCCATGTCATCGAAAAGGCCTCGCACATCTATGTCGCTCAACCCGGCGGTGAAAAGGAACTGGAGGCCCGGCTCATCGGCAGGGACGAACTCCTCGACCTTGCGGTTCTTCAGGTCGAGGGGGGAAGGGACCTCCCTTACCTGCCTCCGGCCCGTTCCGACGACCTGATGGTCGGAGAGACGGTCATCGCCATCGGCAACCCTCTCGGGCTCGGGCATTCCATTACTACCGGGGTGGTGAGCGCCAGGGACCGGCGCATACCGACCGGGGAAGGAAATTTCTCGGTCTTCATCCAGACCGATGCGCTGATCAACCCGGGCAACTCGGGGGGACCCCTGATCAATATCGAGGGCGAACTGATCGGAATCAACACGGCCATCGCCCGGCAGGCACAGGGGATCGGCTTCGCCATCCCCATCGACACCGCCAAACGGGTGGTGGATGATCTTATTGCCTACGGAGGAGTGCGTCAGGCCTTTCTCGGGGTGGTCCCGGGACCGGTCGGAAAGGCTTTCGCCAGGGCCCAGGGGCGGGCGGGAGTGCTGGTCAACCGGGTCGAGCCGGGTTCGCCGGCGGCAACCGCCGGTCTGGAAGTCGCCGACGTCATCGTCGCCATCGACGGCAACCCGGTCGGTTCCCCCGAGGAATTTCGCGCCCTGCTTCGCACCTATACTCCCGGTGATCGGCTGCAGGTCAACCTGCTGAGGGGGACAAGGGAAACCGAGGCGATCGTCCGACTGTCCAGCGTGCCGGACGGGTACGGTTTGAGTTACGGGGAGCGGGTGTTCGGCCTCGTCGTTCGAGGCGGCCGAGAGGGCGTGGTCGTCAGCCGGGTGGTGCCCGGGTCTGGGGCCGACGCCGTCGGTATCCTTCGGGGCGACCTGGTCGCGGAGGTGGCCGGAGAGCGGCTGGCTGCAGTGGAGGATTTCGACCGCCTGGTGGCGAAGAATGCCGGGCGGGAGCCCCTGGAATTTCTTATCGTCCGAGGAAGCCGGGGATATTACGTAAAACTGCCCTGAGAAGGAGGAAGAGGACATGTCGAGGCTGTTGGTGGACGGGGATGCGCTGCGCAGGGAGGGCGAGTCCCAGTTCGAGATGGAGGCCTGGGTCGATTCCGCCCCGTTCGAGGTCCTGCTGGGGATGACCATCGAGGAGGCGAGAGAGGGCCGGGCGGTCCTGACCATGCCCTTTCGGGTGAAGCTGGCCATGGGGGGCGGCTACATGCACGGCGGGGCCCTGACGGCGCTGGCCGACACGGCGGTGGCCATGGCCATCAAAAGCCTGCTTCCGGCAGGGACGGTTTTCGCCACGATCGAACTGACGAGCCGCTTTCTCGCACCGGTGAAGGAGGGGACGGTCACCGCGACGGCTTCGGTCACCGGTCCCGAGGAGCGCACTTTTCGGGGAGAAGCCGTCTTGGCCGATGAGGGCGGCCGCGAGGTCCTTCGGTTCACGGCTCTCTTCAAGGTCGCCCGCGGCCAGGGGATCGGCGAGTGAAGCGGCGGGATTTCTAGCGGCACCTGGAACGGACCATCGCCGCTATCCCTCCCGAGTTCCTGGCGCAGATCGAGAACCTTTCCTTTCAGGTGGAGGACTGGGCCGAACCGGCCACCCTCGAGGAGGTCGGCCTCGAAGATCCCCGGGACCTTCTCGGCTACTACAGCGGATGGCCGCTGTCCGAGCGGACCCACGACTACGGCAGTTGCCTTCCGGATGTCATCATCATCTTCCAGCTGGCGGTGGAAAACCACATGGAGGAGACGGGCGAGCCCCTGGCGCGGGTTCTGCGGGAGACCGTCGTGCACGAACTGGCCCACTACTTCGGCTTCTCTGAAGAGGAAATGGACGAGGTCGAACGTCATTGGGCCGAGCAAGGCAAATGACGGCTGGTCCTTGACTTTTTCCAGCCCACGGTTTAGAAAGAGCTTTAGAGTACAGCATTTCTGAAAGGATCTCTTCCATGCGTCGCACCCTGTTTCTCCTGGTCATACTCCTTCTTCTGGGCGGATCCCTCTACTGGGTCTTCGCCGCCGGTTCCAGGCCCAAGGAACAAGCCGCCCAGCCGGCTCAGAGCCAGGCGCTGGCGCCCGACTTTACCCTCAAGGACGTACAGGGCCAGGACGTCACTCTGTCCCAGTTTAGGGGCAAGGTCGTGATACTCAACTTCTGGGCCACCTGGTGCCCCCCCTGCAAGGCGGAAATGCCTTCCATGGACCGCCTCAACGAGATATTCGACGGACAGGATTTCGTCATGCTGGCGGTCAACGTGGAGGAGGGCGACGGCGGGCCGGTCAAGGCTTTTTTGAAGAGCAACCCGCACTCATTTACTGTTCTGCTCGACCCCGCCGCCAAGGCCCAGAACCTCTTCAAGGTCTACCGCTTTCCCGAGACCTTTATCATCGGCAAGGACGGAGCCGTGGTCGACAGGGTGATCGGCGCCATCGACTGGGCCGAACCGGAAACGGTCCGCTACATCCGGGCCCTGGTGGAGAAATAGCGGAATGGGGGCGGGCGGCGACATAACTTTCTGGATCGCCTTCTCGGCGGGTATCCTCTCATTCTTCTCGCCCTGCGTCCTGCCCCTGATCCCCTCGTACCTGACCTATATCACCGGCCTTTCCTTCGGCCAGCTCCAGGAGGCCCACCCCGGCGCCAAGGTGCGGCTCACCGTCCTCTTCCACTCTCTGGCCTTTATCGCCGGTTTCTCCGCGGTCTTCATCAGCCTTGGCGCCCTGGCAGGGATTGCATCCTCCAACTTCCAGGACCACATGCGGGAGGGGATGGTCTGGGTGCAGCGGGTCGGCGGCGTCCTGATCTTCCTCTTCGGCGTGCACATGAGCGGCCTCTTTCACTTCGGCGTTCTGCTCGGCGAAAAAAGGGTCCAGATTCACAGCAAGCCGAGCGGTTTTGTCGGTACTTTCCTGGTCGGCCTCGCCTTCGCCGCCGGCTGGACCCCCTGCATCGGACCGATCCTCGGGGCGATCCTCGCACTCGCCGCCGGAACCACCGGCAACGCCGCCAAGGGGGTGATGCTTCTCGCCGTCTACTCGGCCGGCCTGGGGGTTCCCTTTCTCGTCTCTGGCCTCCTCTTTCACAGTTTCCTCGCTTTTTTCAACCGCTTCCGCAAGTACATCCGCCTGATGGAGATCTTTACCGGCGTCCTTCTGATGGTCGTCGGGGTGATGCTCTTCTTTAACCTGTTCGGCAGGCTGTCCGGCTACCTCTACCAGTGGCTGCCGGTGACCGGTTAGGATCTCGAACGTCTTTTACGCCTTGACACGGAACCTCCCTCCTTGTTAATTTGAAATCCGATTTCAAAACCATGCCGACAACTCGAAACAAAAAGACCTTTCGGGACTTCCTGGCAGAGAAGGGGCTCAAGTCGACCCGGCAGCGGGAGATTATCCTCGACGAGTTCCTGCGCGCCTCATCGCACCTCTCCACCGAAGATCTCTACCTGCGGCTGCGCAAGAAGCATCCGAGCATCGGCTATGCGACCGTCTACCGGACCCTCAAGCTCTTCGCCGAGTGCGGGGTGGCCGACGAGTGTCACTTCAGCGACGGCCAGACCCGCTACGAGGCCAGCACCAGCGAAGAGCACCACGACCACTTGATCTGCACGGGCTGCGGTGCGATCCTCGAGTTCGAAGACCGCCGCATCGAGGAGTTGCAGGAGCAGGTGGCCAAAGAGCACGGGTTCCGGATCGCCAGCCATCGCCTCGAACTCTACGGTCTCTGTGCCCGTTGCTGCGCCGACTGAGGTCCAATCTCTTCTAATGGGTTAAAGATGAAAATGATAGTCAATCTTAGTTAGGGGGCTGCCGGGTGACCGATTCGAGCCAATCGTCCTCCGGGGCGCCCAAGATCATCCTGGTCGGCAATCCCAATGTCGGCAAGAGCGTGCTGTTCAACGCCCTGACCGGCGCCTACACCACCGTCTCCAATTACCCCGGCACCTCGGTGGAGGTGTCGCGGGGGCATTGCGATATTGCCGGTCGGCGCTACGAGGTTCTCGACACGCCGGGGATGTATTCCCTGCTGCCCATTACCGAAGAGGAACGGGTGGCCCGTGACATCCTCCTGCAGGAGACTGCCGGGGTGGTCCTCCACGTTGTCGACGCCCGCAATCTTGAGCGGATGCTCCCGGTGACGCTCCAGCTCGTCGAGGCGGGACTCCCCGTCGTTCTCGTGGTGAATGTCCTCGATGAGGCCGAGCAGCTCGGCATGGTCTTCGACTTGGACCTGCTGCAGGAGAAGCTGCAGATTCCGGTGATCGGCACCGCCATGGCGCGTCGCCGCGGTCTGAAAGAGCTGCGCGGACTCCTGGCCGCCTACAGCGTCGAGGGGCGTCCGGTCTTCGCCTACGCCTCAGATCTTGAGAGGGACATCGCCAAGGTGGCGGCCCTGCTGAAGGGCGATTATCCACTCGACCGCCGGGCCCTGACCCTGCTTTTGTTGCAGAAGGACGAGGGCGTGGGAGAGTTGGTTCGCCAGACCGAAGGGGAGGGCTACTCCCGGGTTGAGGAGGCGGTCAGGACGATTGCTTTTGAGCGCCGGGTCGATCTGCACCTGCGCATCAGCCTGGAGCGCAAGCGGGTCTGCAAGGTGCTTCTCGAGGGGGTCATTGCCCAGAGAGAGCGGGGCGGCCCGACCGTCGCCGAGCGTCTTTCCGCCTGGAGCATGAACCCCTGGACCGGGGTACCCCTGCTGCTGGCGGTGCTCTATTTCGGCCTGTACAAGTTCGTGGGCGGCTTTGGCGCCGGAACGGTCGTCGACTTTCTGGAGGGGAGCCTCTTTGAAGAGCACATCAACCCCTGGGTTATCGGCCTCGGGGAGCGGCACATCCCCTGGGAGTGGCTCAACGAGTTGCTCGTCGGAGAATACGGCATCTTCACCCTCGGCGTGCGCTACGCCGTGGCCATCGTGCTGCCGATCGTCGGCACCTTCTTCATTGCCTTCTCAGTCATCGAGGACACCGGGTACTTCCCGAGGCTGGCCATGCTCGTCGATCGAGTCTTCAAGAGAATCGGCCTCAACGGCCGGGCGGTCATCCCCATCGTCCTCGGCTTCGGCTGCGACACCATGGCCACCATGGTGACCCGGACCCTCGAAACTGTGCGGGAGCGGATCATCGCCACCGTGCTGCTGGCCCTGGCCATCCCGTGCAGCGCCCAGCTCGGAGTGATCCTCGGTCTGCTCGCGGCGACCCCCGGGGCGTTGGCGGTCTGGACCGCCTGCATGACCCTCGTCTTCCTGATCATCGGTTTTCTCGCGGCGCGCCTCGTCTCCGGCGAGCGTCCCATGTTCTACATGGAGATCCCGCCCCTGCGCCTGCCCCAGTCGCGCAACGTGCTGGTCAAGACCCTGACCCGCATGCAGTGGTACTTCCTCGAGATATTCCCCCTGTTCATCATCGCCTCGGTCCTGCTCTGGGCCGGGAAGATGACCGGCGCCCTGGCTTGGCTGGTCGGCGTGATGGAGCCGGCGATGTCCGCTCTCGGCCTGCCGGTCGAGGTCGCCGCGGCCTTCATATTCGGCTTCTTCCGCCGGGACTTCGGCGCCGCCGGGCTCTACGACCTGCAGACCGCGGGCCTGCTCAGTCCGGTCCAGCTCACCGTGGCGGCTGTGACCCTGACCCTCTTCGTCCCCTGCGTGGCCCAGTTTCTGGTGATGAAGAAGGAGCGGGGCTGGAGAGTCTCCCTCGGGATCTTCGTCTTCGTCACGGCCCTGGCCTTCGGCACAGGCTGGCTGCTCAACCGCATCCTGCTCTTCACCGGGGTGTTGTCGTGAGGTGCGGCTACTGCAACAAGGAGATCCCCGAGGATGCGATGGAGAATCAGGAGAGTTGCGGCAGCTGCCCCGGTGGGTGCCGCAAGGTCCACTGCCCCCATTGCGGTTATCAGAACCCGGCCCCGCCGAAATTGCTGCGGCGCCTGTTGAAAAAGAACCAAGAATAATAGGAGGATCGACCCCATGAAACTGTCCGAAAAGGCCGAGGAGATACTCGAGGCGCTATGGATCGCCACCGAGGAACAGGGGGATAATGCCGCCCTGCTGGAGACCCTTGGGGTCGGCCCCGGGGACGACGCCCTGCTCGAGCTCGACCGTCTGGCTTATCTCGAGATCAAGGGGGAGAGGGTCTACCTGCGAGAGGAGGGACGGCCTGCGGCCCGCATGACCGTGCGCCGCCACCGCCTCGCCGAGCGCCTGATGATGGACATCCTCGACATCAAGGGGGATACGGGCAATGCCAAGGCCTGCGAGTTCGAGCATCTGCTTTCTCAGGGCGTGGACACCAAGCTTTGCACCCTTCTCAATCACCCCACGACCTGCCCCCACGGCAAGCCGATCCCTTCCGGCGAGTGCTGCGACGCCGCACGGGTGCGCGGGGAGGTCGGGGTCGTTGCCCTCACCGAACTCAAGGCGGGGCAGAAGGGGGAGATCGCCTACCTCTCCACCGCCGACCCGAAAAAGATGCAGAAACTGATGAGCATGGGGGTGCTGCCCGGAAACACTCTTTCCCTCGGTCGAACTTTCCCGACCTACATTTTCAAGGTCGGGAATTCCGAATTTGCTGTCGATGAGGAACTGGCCCGGGAGATCTTTGTGCGCAAGGATTGAATAAGTCCGGAATCGGGGGGGAGTGATCGACCGATTGGGGAGCCGTTTGGCTCCCCTTTTCGTTTGCTGCAGAAAAGGGTGAGCCCCTGGGGTATAGGGGGACCCAGGGGCTCGGGGGGTAAAGAAATGAAGAAGGTGGAATCAGACTATCAGAAAAATTATATATGTCAATAGAAAAATTCTTGAATAGGAGGGCGCCGGCGGTATTGTCGCGCAGCAACCAGGGAGGAGATCTCCCACGGGTTCTCGCGGGTGTTTCCTGATCGTCCTGGAACCGTGTTCCGATCTCCTTTTTCTGTGCCTTGCGACGCCTCTTCCTCCGCTTGACATCCCCTCCCGGTTTCATTACCCTACGGTCGGTTTTGCCATCCTTCGCGAAAGGTCTGTCATGCGCGTTACCGCCGTTATTCCCGCCCGCTACGCCTCTACCCGATTCCCCGGCAAGCCCCTGGCCGACATTCTCGGCAAGCCGATGGTACAGTGGGCCTATGAACGCACCGCCCGCTCCGCCACCGTCGACCGGGTCATCGTCGCCACAGACGACGAGCGGATCGCCTCTGCGGTGAAGGGGTTCGGCGGGGATGTGCAGATGACCCGTGCGGACCATCCCACCGGGACCGATCGTCTAGCCGAGGTGGCTGATCGCCTGGACACCGACCTCGTGGTGAACGTGCAAGGGGATGAACCCCTTGTCGATCCGCGCATGATCGACCTTGCGGTGGAGCCTCTGCTTCGCGACCCGGCAATCCCCATGGGAACCCTGAAGACCCCTCTCGCTTCGGTCGAGGAGTACCGCAACCCCAACGTGGTCAAGGTCGTCACCGATCTGCACGGCTTCGCCCTCTATTTCTCCCGGGCGCCGATCCCCCATCCACGCGATTTCGAGGGCGACCTGCAGGAGCACCTGTGCCGGGTTCGGCCCTGCAAGCATATCGGGCTTTACGTCTACCGCCGTGACTTCCTGCTTGCCTACCCGGCACTGCCCGCCACTCCTTTGGAGGAGTTGGAGAAACTCGAGCAACTGCGGGCCCTGGAGCATGGGCACCGGATCCGCGTGGTGGAGACGGATCTGACCTCTCAGGGGGTGGATACCCCCGAGGACCTGGAGGCCGTTCGAAAGTTGGCGGCCGGTTCCATGGGGGCCCGATAGGGGGCCTGAGGGGGTTTCCTTTTGGAACGCTTCCGTGTAAGATTGCGCCTTTAGTTTTTAGCAATTGTCCAGTTCGCACAAGGAGTCTCGATGAAGACCAAGTTTCTGTTTGTCACCGGCGGGGTGGTCTCTTCCCTGGGGAAGGGTCTGGCGGCGGCTTCTATCGGCGCGTTGATGGAGGCCCGCGGGCTTCGGGTCTCGATGCAGAAGATGGATCCCTATATCAACGTGGACCCGGGGACCATGAGCCCGTTTCAGCACGGTGAGGTCTTTGTCACCGACGACGGCGCCGAGACCGATCTCGACCTCGGGCACTACGAGCGCTTCACCACTGCGCTTCTTTCGCGCAAGTCCAACTTTACCACCGGGCAGGTCTACGACTCGGTGATTCGCAAGGAACGCCGGGGCGACTACCTCGGGGGCACTGTTCAGGTCATCCCGCACATTACCAACGAGATCAAGAGCAAGATCCTGGAGAATGCCAAGGATGTCGACCTGGCCATCGTCGAGGTCGGCGGCACCGTCGGTGATATCGAATCGCTTCCCTTCATGGAGGCGATCCGCCAGTTTCGCACCGACCGCGGCCACGAGAACGTCCTATACATCCACCTGACCCTCGTTCCCTACATCCCCACCGCCGGGGAGTTGAAGACCAAGCCGACCCAGCACAGCGTCAAGGAGTTGCGTGAGATCGGCATCCAGCCCGACATCCTGCTGTGTCGCTGCGACCGGGAAATCCCGCGCGACATGAAGGCCAAGATCGCCCTGTTCTGCAATGTCAGGGAGGAGGCGGTGGTCACTGCCCGCGATGTAGCCTCCATCTACGAGGTGCCGATCGTCTACAGCGAGCAGGGGCTGGACGAGCGGCTCGTCGACTATCTGAACATCTGGACCAAGGCTCCCGACCTCTCCGCTTGGGAGCGGATCGGCAAGCGCGTCAAGGAGCCGGGCGGGGAGACCACCATTGCCATCGTCGGCAAGTACGTGGAGCTGACCGAGAGCTACAAGTCCCTCTCCGAGGCCCTGACCCACGGCGGGATCGCCAACGATTGCCGGGTCAACCTCAAGTACGTCGATTCGGAGAGCCTCGAGCGCCATGGCGTCAACGGCACCTTCGACGGCGTGGACGGCATCCTGGTGCCGGGCGGTTTCGGGGAGCGGGGCAGCGAGGGGAAGGTCGCCGCCATTCGCTACGCCCGGGAGAACAAGGTGCCCTTCTTCGGCATCTGCCTGGGGATGCAGATGGCGGTGGTGGAGTTCGCCCGCAACGTCTGCGGCATCGAAGAGGCCTATTAGGCCGAGTTCCGCGAGGACGCAAAGAATCCGGTCATCCACATCATGGAAGGCCAGAAGGGGGTGACCCGCAAGGGCGGCACCATGCGGCTCGGGGCCTACCCCTGCACCCTTCAGGAGAAGACCCTCGCACGGCGCCTCTACGGCAAGCAGGACATCAGCGAGCGCCACCGCCACCGCTACGAGTTCAACAACGGCTACCGGGAAACGCTGCAGGAGACGGGCCTGCTCCTCTCGGGGGTCAATCCCGAGGCCGACCTGGTTGAGATCGTCGAACTGGCCGACCACCCCTGGTTCCTGGGATGCCAGTTCCACACGGAATTCCGCTCCCGCCCCATGGCGCCGCACCCCTTGTTCGAGTCGTTTGTGGGTGCCTGCCTCAAGCAGCGGGGCAAGAAGTAGATGGTTCGCGAAATTACTGTCGGGAACGCCGTCTTCGGGGGTGACCGGCCCCTGGTTCTGATCGCCGGTCCCTGCGTCATCGAGGACGAATCGGTCACCCTGCGCATCGCCGAGTTCCTCAAGGCACTTGCCGCCGAGCTCGGCATCGGACTCGTATTCAAGGCCTCCTTCGACAAGGCCAACCGGACCTCGGTGACCTCCTTCAGGGGCCCGGGGCTGGCCGAGGGACTGCGCATCCTCTCCAGGGTCAAGGAAGAGCTTGACCTGCCCGTGGTCTAGGATATCCACGACATCTCCCAGGTGGCCCCGGCCGCCGAGGTGCTCGACATCCTCCAGATTCCCGCCTTTCTGTCCCGCCAGACCGACCTCCTCGTGGCCGCCGCCAAGACCGGAAAGGTCGTTAACGTCAAGAAGGGTCAGTTCCTGGCCCCCTGGGACATGCAGAACGCCGTCGGCAAACTCGAAGCTGCAGGCACCGATCAGGTGCTGCTCACCGAGCGGGGGGCTTCCTTCGGATACAACAACCTGGTGACCGACATGCGTTCGCTGGTGATCATGCGCGAGACGGGGTGCCCGGTCATCTTCGATGCCACTCACTCGGTCCAGCTGCCCGGCGGGTCGGGCGGCTCCTCGGGTGGGCAGCGCCAGTACGTCGGGGCACTTTCCAGGGCTGCGGCGGCCGTCGGCATCGACGGATTGTTCTGGGAGGTCCATGAGGACCCGGAGCAGGCCCTCTGCGATGGCCCCAACTCCCTTTATCTGAGCGATGTTCGCGGTATGCTGGAGGAGATCCTCGCCATCGACGCCATTGTCAAAAAAGGAACAGTCCGCCCCTGAAGGCCAGGGCAGGCAGAGGTTTTTCATGATAGATATTGCAAAAAAGGTCCTTCAGGTCGAGGCCGATGCGGTTCTGGCCCTGGTCGATCGCCTCGACGGCGCGTTCACCCGGGCCGTTGAAATGATCCTGGCCTGCCAGGGGCGGGTGGTCATCACCGGCATGGGCAAGTCGGGCCTGATCTGCCAGAAGGTCGCCGCAACCATGGCCTCCACCGGGACCCCGGCCCTTTTCCTGCATCCGGCCGAAGGGATTCACGGCGACCTTGGGATGCTCATGAAGGGAGACGTGGTCGTGGCGGTCTCCAATTCCGGAGAAACCGAAGAGATTTCCCGGATCCTTCCCGTCATCAAGCGCATGGGGCTGCCGCTGATCGCCATGAGCGGCAATTCCCAGAGCGTTCTGGCGCGGGCCGGGGACGTCTTCCTCGACATCTCGGTCAAGGAGGAGGCCTGCCCCTTGAACCTGGCTCCCACCGCGAGCACCACCGCCACCCTCGCCATGGGTGACGCCCTGGCCGTGGCCCTTCTTGTCCAGCGTGGTTTTCAGGAGGAGGATTTCGCTCTGTTTCACCCCGGGGGAGCCCTCGGCAAACGCCTCCTGCTGCGGGTCGAAGACCTGATGCACGGCGGCGAGGATATCCCCATGGTCGAGGAGACGACCCCCCTCAAGGAGGCCCTGTTCGAAATCACCAGCAAGAAACTCGGCATCACCGGGGTGGGAGACGGCAACGTCGGGTTGGTCGGCGTCTTTACCGACGGCGACCTGCGGCGCTCCATGGAGGGGGGACTTGACCATCTCGACCGGCCCATCGCCGAGGTGATGAGCCGTCACCCCAAGCGCATTCTCCGCACCAACCTGGCGGCCAAGGCTCTGCAGAAGATGGAGGAGCATTCGATCACCTCCCTGTTCGTCTTCGAGAGCGATACGGCGCGGACCCCCGTGGGGATCATCCATCTCCACGACCTGCTCAAGGCGGGGGTGGTCTGATGGAGGCGCGCTTGCGGAAAATCCGCCTCCTGCTCCTCGACGTGGACGGGGTGATGACCGACGGGCGGATCGTCTACGACGGCAACGGGGTCGAGTCGAAGGCCTTCGACGTCAAGGACGGTCATGGTCTGAAATTGCTGCAGCGAGCCGGGGTCCGGGTCGGAATCATCACCGGGCGCAGCTCGGAGGTGGTCGCCCTGCGGGCCGCCGAACTCGGTATCGACATCCTGTACCAGGGGGCCAAGGACAAGTTGGTGCCGTATCGCCAGATCCTTCAGGACCTGGGCCTTCATGACGAGCAGGTGGCCTATGTGGGAGACGATCTGGTGGACTTGCCGATCCTGAACCGGGTCGGTTTTTCCGCCACGGTGGCCGACGGGGTCGAGGAACTCAAGCCCCTTGTCCACCATGTCGCTTCCCGGCCCGGCGGAAGGGGGGCGGTGCGGGAAATCTGCGATCTTCTGCTCAAGTCCTCCGGCCAGTGGCGGGCCGTCACCGATCGCTATTTCGGGGAGGGGTAGCCGGCGCATTCAATTCCCATGCCAACCTTGCCAGATTCGGCTTTACACCCCCTGGTCGTGGTGCTATACTGGACACTCATATGGCTGGAAGATGGAACGCCCGCAACGCGCTTGCGCTGATCATTCTCTGCCTTGTCGCAGCCCTGACTTTCATGGTTGCGCGCAACTTTCAGGGAGACCTGGCCGAGGAGATCGTCGATGTCCTGCCTCGGGACGTGGACCTGTCCTTGAAGGGCTTGAGTTACACGGAGACCCGCGATGGGCAGCGCCGGTGGTTTCTTGAGGCCGACTCGGCGGCGTACAAAGCCGAAGAGGCGACGGCCCGCATCGAAAACATCCGCATGACCTTCTATGGGCACGAGGAGCTGGGCGACCTGGCTCTGACGGCCCTCAGCGGGGCCCTGAACAGGGAGACGCGGGAGGTCGAAGTCCAGGGGGACGTGAAGGTGCGCAGCGAACGGGGCGACGCCTTCTTCACGGAAAGCCTGCGCTACCGGGAGTCGGACCGGATTCTGCGCACCGACGATCCCGTACGCGTCGTCTCTCAGAACTTGGAAGTTACTGGCAAGGGGTTGCGGATGAGTGTGCAGGACCGCTCCTTTGTGCTCCTCTCCCGGGTCAAGGCCCGCTGGGAGGGTTTGACGGACGGATCAGGGGAGCAATGAGGCGTTATTCGATAATTGTGCTTTTGTTGCTCGCCGCGACCGCGGCCTTCGGTCTGCCCGGGGCCGAAGGGGCCCAGGACCTCGACCTGAGTCGGCAGCCCGTGCAGATCACCGCGGACCGGCTCGAGGCCGACGGCATCGCGCAGCGGATGACCTTCTCCGGGCACGTGGTCGCACAGCAGGGCGACGTCACGATCTATGGGCAGGCTTTGACCGTTTTTCTCCTCTCCGGCAACCGTGAAATCGATCGGGTCGAAATCAGCGGCGACGTAAGGATCGTGCAGGGAGAACGGGTGGCCACGGGGCAGAAGGGGGTTTATTTCCACCGCGAGGGCCGGATCGTTCTCTCCGGCTCCCCCAGAGTCCACCAGGGGGCAGACTTTATAACCGGGGACGAAATTTCCGTCTTTCTCAACGAGGACAGGAGCGTGGTCAGCGGGCAGGAGGAGGGGCGTGTCAAAGCCGTCCTGCATCCCCAGGAGAACGGGCAGTGACCCGAAGGCTCTGCGCCAACGACCTGTCCAAGGCCTACCGGGGTCGGCAGGTGGTCCGGGGGGTCGATCTGGAGGTCTCCTCCGGCGAGGTGATCGGACTTCTGGGACCCAACGGGGCGGGGAAGACCACTTCCTTTTACATGATGGTCGGCCTGGTGCGGCCAGACCAGGGGCGGGTTTTTCTCGACGACAAGGAATTGACCGACCTGCCCATGTACCAAAGGGCGAGATCAGGGATTTCCTACCTGCCCCAGGAGGCTTCGGTTTTTCGGCGCCTGACGGTCGAGGAGAACCTGCTGGCGATTCTCGAGACCCTCGGTATCTCCGGGGCCGAACGCCAGGAGCGCAAGGAGCGGTTGCTGGAGGATTTTCGGCTGAGCCACGTGGCTAAATCCCACGGTTACGCTCTGTCGGGGGGGGAGCGCCGGCGGGTCGAGATCGCCCGGGCCCTCGTCATCGAGCCGGCCTTTATTCTGCTCGACGAACCTTTTGCGGGGATCGATCCGATAGCCGTGTCCGACATCCAGAATATCATCTTCGGGTTGAAGGAACGAGGCATCGGGGTCATGATTTCCGATAATAATGTGCGTGAAACCCTCGGGGTCTGCGACAAGGCCTACATCCTTAACGAAGGGGAGATCCTCGAATTCGGGGAGCCGGCCCGCATTGCCGAAAGCCCCCGGGCCCGTGAGATCTATCTCGTGGAGAGTTTCCAGCTTTAACCGGCACGCCCGTCCCGGCGGGGGCCGCAACGCAGCAAGGGGCAATGCCCCAGGAGAACCATGGCTTTAGAGCTTCGCCAACAACTCAAATTGAGCCAGCAGCTGGTGATGACCCCCCAGCTGCAGCAGGCGATCAAGCTCCTCCAGCTGTCTCGGTTGGAGCTGGTGGACATGGTTCAGCAGGAACTTGAGGAAAACCCCGTTCTCGACGAAGGCCAGGACGAGGGCGAAGCGAGAGAAGGCGTTCAGGAGGCCGAAGGGATCGAGGAGCCGAAGGCTTCGACCGAAGAGATCAAGGAGGTCGCCGGGGAGAGCGAAGGGCTCGGCGATATCGACTGGCAGACCTACCTGGAGGGCTACAACCTGGGGGGAGGGTCTGCCGATTATTTCGAGGAAGACGACGATCGGCCTTCCTACGAGAACCTGCTGACCAAGAAGGGGACCCTTGCGGATCACCTCAGCTGGCAGTTGAACCTCTCCCGGTTCGACGACGTGGAACGCAGGGTGGCGGCCGAGATCATCGGAAATCTCGACGATAACGGCTTTTTGAAAGCCACTCTCGAGGAGATCGGAACCCTGACCGAGGTCGACCCGGCCAAGGTCGACCAGGTGTTGGAGAAGGTCCAGGAATTCGACCCTCCCGGGGTCGCCTCGCGCAGCCTGCAGGAGTGCCTTCTCAAGCAGGCCCTTCTGCTCGGCATGGAGGGATCCCTCGTCGAGGCGATTCTTCGCAACCACATATCCGAAATGGAGTCCCGCAAATATCCGGTTATCGCCAAGGCTCTCGGGGTGTCCCTCGATGAGGTATTCGGCGCGGCCAAGGTCATTGCGGGTTTCGACCCCCGGCCCGGCAGTGCATACAGCCAGGAGGATGTCCATTACATCACCCCGGATATCTTCGTTTACAAGGTCGCCGAGGACTACGTGGTAGTGCTCAACGATGATGGTTTGCCCAACTTGCGGATCAACGCCTTTTACCGGAACGCCCTTTCCGGGACGGCTGGCATCGACGAGAAGGCGGGAGAATACATTCAGGAGAAGATGCGCGGGGCTCTGTGGCTCATCAAAAGTATTCACCAGAGGCAGAGAACCATTTACAAGGTCACCAAGAGCATTGTAAAGTTTCAGAGAGATTTTTTCGACAACGGTATCGAGCACCTCAAGCCCCTTGTCCTGCGCGACGTGGCCGAGGATATCGAGATGCACGAATCGACCATCAGCCGGGTGACCACCAACAAGTATGTGCAGACCCCTCAAGGGTTGTTTGAACTGAAATACTTCTTCAACAGCGGCATCAACACCAGCGGGGGCGAATCGATCGCTTCCGAGAGCGTCAAAAACAAGATTCGTGAAATCGTCTCCGGGGAGAACCCCAAAAAGCCCTTCTCCGATCAGAAAATCGTGGAACTCCTTCACCTGCAGGGCGTTCACATTGCCCGCCGCACGGTGACCAAGTACCGCGAGATGCTCGGAATCGGCTCTTCTACGGAGCGCAAGCGTCTTTTTTAATCCCTGTCAAGGATGGCTAACCCGTGGTGTGGCGTTATACTTAGACCAACGGTTGCTTATTAAAATAAGGAGGTTCGAAAACATGCAAATTGCCGTTACGTTCAGACATATGGAAACAAGTGAAGCCGTGCGGACCTATGTGGAAGAAAAGTTCACCCGGGTGAAGAAGTACATCGAAGAGCCTATCGACGCCCAGGCGGTCCTTTCCGTGAACAAAAAAATCCGGCACAAGGCCGAGGTCAGTCTGGTGGCCAAGGGGATCACCATCAAGGCTTCGGAAGAGACCAACGACATGTACGCGGCCATCGACTCCGTGGTCGACAAGATGGAACGGCAGCTCAAGCGCTACAAGGAAAAACTCAAAAAGCACAAGCCCTCGAGCGGCCGTGAGCGGCAGGTCGAAAAAACGATCCTGGCCGCCGAAAGCATCGACGAGAGCGGCGCTGAGCCCGTGATCATCCGCAGTCGCAGCTTTCCCATCAAGCCGATGTCGGTGGAAGAGGCGGTGATGCAGATGGACCTGTTGAACAAGGAATTTCTGGTTTTCACCGATGACTCTACCGAAGAGATCAACGTGGTCTATCGGCGCAATGACGGCAACTACGGCCTCATCGCCCCCCAGGGCAAATAGGGTCAGCCTCGTCTTTTCCGGGGGAGGGACGACGGTCCTTCCCCCGGACTTTATTGATACCTCCGGATTGTAACGAAAACTATGAATATTGTTGATCTTTTAGGTCCTCTTTCGATTGTGGCCGATTTGAAGGCGACGGACAATGACGGCGTGCTGTCCGAATTGACGGACGCCATGATGCGGACGGCGACCAGCCTCAACCGCGAAGAGGTGCTCAAGGTGCTGCAGGAGCGAGAGCGCCTCGGCAGCACGGGGATCGGCGACGGTGTGGCCATTCCCCATGGAAAGCTTAAGGATCTCGATAAGCTTCTGATCTCTTTCGGCCGCAGCCGTGCTGGGATCGATTTTGATTCCATGGACGGCAAGCCGGCCCAGCTCTTCTTTCTTCTTGTTGCACCCGAGGAATCCGTCGGAGTGCATCTGAAGACCCTGGCTCGCATTTCCAAGCTCTTGAAAAACCCCGGTGTGCGGAGGCGCCTCGTCGAGGCCGCCAGCGGCGAAGACCTTTATCGGATCATTGCCGAAGAAGAAGATCAACTCTGACCCCTTCCGCTCATGGTCCTCCGCTTTCCGCATAGCCAATCCGTGCGTCGGATAGGCAGCAGGGGGCTCTGCGTGCTCGGTGTGTGCCTGACTTTTCCGGTGGGATATGAATGGACTGAGTGTTCAAGAGTTGCTGGGTGAAAAAGAGGCCGGACTCGATCTGGAGCTTTTGGCCGGTGAGAGCGGCCTCGCAAACCTCATTCAGGTCCCCCGCATCCAAAAGCCGGGATTGGCCCTGACCGGCTACACCACCAACCTGCACCCCGACCGGATCCAGGTGATCGGCTCCACCGAGTTGAGCTACCTGAACCAGTTGTCCCCGCAAAAAGCCCAGGCCAACCTTCGCAAGCTCTGCGCTCTCGACGTCTGCTGTTTCATTATAACCAAGGGACAGCATCCCCCGGAGTTCCTCGCCCGGGAGACCGAAGAGCAGAACACTCCCCTGTTGCGCACCAACCACCAGAGTTCCACTTTTATCTCGCTGATCACCCGGTTTCTGGAAGAACGGCTGTTGCCGTCCACCATCGTCCATGGCGTCTTGGTCGACGTGCTCGGGGTCGGGGTTCTCCTGCTCGGCAAGAGCGGCATCGGCAAGAGCGAGTGCGCCCTCGACCTGGTCCTTCGGGGGCACCGTCTCGTTGCCGATGACGCGATCAAGGTCCGAATGAAGCTTCCCGCCGTTCTCTTCGGCGAAGGCATGGACCTGCTCCATTACCATATGGAAATTCGGGGCCTTGGCATCATCAATATCAAGCATCTCTTCGGAGTAGCGGCGATTCGCGAGCGCAAGAAAATCGACCTGGCGGTGGAGTTGGTCGATTGGGAAGACGGGAAGGAGTACGACCGGCTGGGGCTTGAGGAACTTAATTACCCCCTGCTGGGACTGGAGGTCCCCTTCGTGAAGATCCCGGTTCGCCCTGGCCGCAACATCACCACCATCGTTGAGGTGGCTGCGAGAAACCAGCTTCTCAAGGAGATGGGGTATCACAGTGCCCAGGAGTTCCAGGACCGGCTCGAAAAACGGATGGCGGAGACGGCCCACCTCCACGCCCATTCGATTATCGGGGATAATCTTGAATGAGCAGGAAACGGGTAATCATCATCACGGGCCTGTCCGGTTCCGGCAAGACTTCGGCAGCGCGGGCCCTGGAGGACGAGGGCTTTTTCGTCGTTGACAACCTGCCGCTGGCCCTGCTTCCCCAGTTTCTCGATTTGGCCGAGCAGGGCGTTCGTTTCACCGACGACCTGGCGGTGGTCATCGACGTGCGGAATCGGGATTTCCTGGCCGAGTACCAGGCCACCCTGGAGACGGTCAGGGAGGGGGGGTACGCTCTGGAGGTTTATTTTTTCGATGCCGCCGACGAGGTCCTCATCCGGCGCTATTCCGAAACCCGCCGCCGCCATCCCCTGGCCCTGAGCGAGGGGCTTGCCCAGAGCATCGGGGAGGAGCGCAATCTTCTGGCGGGGTTGCGCGACCTGGCCACCGTTCTTATCGATTCTTCCTGGTTCACCCCAAACCAGTTGCGGGCCAAGGTCGTTCAGACCGCCCGCGGCAGGGACGGCATTCTACCCCTTGAGGTAAAGGTGCAGTCTTTCGGCTATCGTTATGGGATCTCTCCCGGAACCGACCTCGTCATGGACGTGCGCTTTCTCCCCAACCCCCATTTCGTCCCCGACCTCCGGCCGCTGACCGGTCTCGATTCCGCGGTCAGTGACTATGTGCTTTCCCAGCCGACCTGCCGCGATTTTCTGGAGCGTTTCAGGGGGCTTCTCGGGTTCCTCCTTCCCCAGTACCAGAAGGAGGGCAAGAGCTATCTCAATATCGCCATCGGGTGCACCGGCGGTCGTCATCGCAGCGTGACTGTTGTTGAAGAGTTGCGCTCCTGGTTTGCCGACCAAGGGGTCACGCCTCAGGTTCTCCACCGGGACATCAGCAAGGGGTAGACAATGGTAGGACTGGTCATCGCCACCCATTCGAGGCTTGCCGAGGAATTGATCGCCGCATCGGAAATGATTATCGGTCCGGCCCAAAATGCCCGCTCGGTTTGCATTACCAGGGAGGACAGCGTCGAGAGCATTCGCCTTGGCATCTCCCGCGCGATCGAGGAGGTGACGGAGGGGCGGGAGGGAGTGGTCATCATGACCGATATGTTCGGAGGCACGCCGGCAAACATCAGCCTGTCTTTCCTCGAACCTCAAAGGGTGGAGGTCCTGACAGGCGTCAACCTGCCGATGGTCCTCAAATTCTTCAACAGCCAGGAGGGGCTCTCCCTCGGCGAGTTGGCCTCCATGCTGAAGGCCTACGGCCAGCAAAGCATCTCTCTGGCCAGCGAGATTCTGGCCAAATAGGGCGTCCGGATTCAACCTATGAGCATCGTATTGGCCCGCATCGACAACCGACTTATCCACGGTCAGGTCCTGGAAGCCTGGGTTCCACACGCCCATGCAAACTGTATTGTCGTGGCGAACAACGAGATCGCAGAGCATCCCTTCCAGAAAACCCTCATGGAGGCCGCGGTCCCCAAGGGGATCCGGGTCGTGATCGTCAGCGTCGATGAGGCGGTCACGATCCTGAACTCCAAGGATCTGGAGAGGAGCCGTGTGCTGCTGCTGTTTGCCAATTCCGGGGACGCTCTCAAGGCTCATCGTCTGGGGATGGGATTCAGTCGACTCAACCTCGGGAACATGCATGCCGGGGAGGGAAAAAGGCGGTTGAACTGTACCATCTCCCTCGATCAGAGCGACGTGGAGAACCTCGCTTCCCTGGAAAAGGACGGCGCCCGGATCGTCTCGCAGTGCATCCCTTCGGATCGTGAACAGAACTGGAGGAAGTTGATGAAAGGCCAGGTCGGATAAGATGGTCTTCGCCGATTACCTGGTGGCGGGTGCGGTCGCCGTTGGCATGGGGATCGACCGGACCGCCGCCCTGCAGCTCATGGTTTCGCGGCCTATCGTGGCGGCTCCCCTGACAGGGTGGTTGCTGGGTGATCCCATTGTCGGGCTTCAGGTGGGGTTCCTGGTCGAACTCCTCTGGATCGGACGCCTTCCGGTCGGCGCCGCGATCCCGCCCGACGACACCCAGGTGGCTGTCGGCGGTACGCTTCTGGCCGTGACGGTCGGAAAGGCACTGGCCCTGGTCGGAATGCCCTTTACCGTCCTCTGTGTTCTGGTGGCCATGCCTCTGGGCAAATTCGGGCAGACCTTCGACCGCGGCGCCCGGCACTTGAACGGCAGACTTTTGAGCCGGGCCGAGGCCGCCCTGGCCGGTGGGGACCTCAACGCCGTGGAGCGGAGCCATCTCATCGGCCTCGGACATTTTGCCCTTTCCTCCCTTGGCACCTACGTCGTGATCGTGACCGCCGGTTCCCTGGTCCTCTTTTCTCTCGCCCCCTATCTTCACGAACCCTTGGTCGGGGCGGCTGACTGGGTGAAGCTGGCCTTTCCCCTCGTCGGGGTGGGCGCCATCCTCGGGACCATCAATGTCAGTCGCGCGATGACCCTGTTCGGGGCATCCTTTGTCACGGCCCTTCTGATGTTGTGGCTGGTGTGAGGCGGTGATGGAAAAGAAGATTGTCTCGCGCATCACACTGGCCAAGGTTTTCTTGCGTTCCTTTCTGTTCCAGAGCAGCTGGAACTTCGAGCGCCTGCAGAACATGGGGGCTCTTTACACCATCGCCCCGGCTCTGCGCCAGCTCTACCGGGGCAAGGAACTCGCCGATGCCTACCGGCGGCACCTCGACTATTTCAACACGCATCCCTTTTTGGCCTCCCCCGTGCTGGGGAGCGTCATCGCCCTCGAGGAAGAGGCGGCCCGGGGCGAATCGGCCGCCCTTTCGGTGCAGGAGTACAAGGGGATGATCATGGCGCCTTATGCGGCCATCGGGGACGCCCTTTTCTGGGGCGGTCTGAGACCTCTGGCCGCCGGGATCTCCCTCTTCTTTGCCGCCAAGGGCTCCCTGTGGGCCCCTGTCGTTTTTCTGCTCTTTTTCAACCTGCCCCATCTCTGGTTTCGGACCGTCGGTCTGTTGCGGGGATACCGGCAGGGGATGAGGATCGTGGAGGTCATGCAGCGTCGGCGCCTCCCGGACCTGGCTATCCGCCTCAAGGAGGGGACGGTGGTCCTGCTCGGGGGGCTGTGCGCCTACCTCGCTTATCTTCAACTTGAAGGCGAAAGCCTTTCACCCGGCTGGGGGCTTTGCATTCCTTTGGTTGTGTCGCTGTTCGGGTGGCTGGTTCGCAGGGGGACCTCGGTTCTTCTTCTTGTTTTGGCGGTTGCGTTCGGGATGGTGATGTTGGGACAATTCGGTTAACACATCGTGGTCAGGGTATGGATAAAAAGGAATTTGTCATAAAGAACCGGCTTGGCCTGCACGCCCGTGCCGCGGCACAACTGGTGCAGACCGCCAATCGTTTCCAGGCCGACGTCTTCATCGAGAAGGACGGCATGGA
This sequence comes from Desulfuromonas sp., assembly GCF_002868845.1. Taxonomy (NCBI): domain Bacteria; kingdom Pseudomonadati; phylum Thermodesulfobacteriota; class Desulfuromonadia; order Desulfuromonadales; family Desulfuromonadaceae; genus Desulfuromonas; species Desulfuromonas sp. Next base: position 66,418 of record NZ_PKUB01000009.1, on the reverse strand, counting down.
GGTCAACGGCAAGAGTATTATGGGCATTCTCATGCTGGCCGCCCCTCAGGGGTCGCAGATCGCCGTTGCCGTCAGCGGCGCCGATTCAGGTGAGGCTCTGGCGGCCATCGGAGAGTTGATCGATGATGGATTCGGAGAAGATTAACATCGCCGAAGATACTATCCTGGTCGGGATAGGCGCCTCCCCCGGCATTGCCATCGGGGAAACCTACCTCCTGAAGCGGGATCCCATGGCCGTGGCGGAGATGCGCATCGATCCCGGGGACGTCGTCTCCGAGGTGCGCTCGTTCTGCGATGCGGTCGAACGCTCCAAGGCGCAGCTTGAAGAGGTCAAGGCCCGGGTGGCCGACCGGGTCCTGGTCGAGCATCTCTACATCATCGACACCCACCTCCTTATTCTTGATGACGAGATGCTGCTGGAGGAAACCAAGGCGGCCATCGAGAAGGAACTTATCAACGCCGAGGGCGCCCTGATGCGCACCCTGCGCAAGTTCCGGGCGGCCTTCGACAGCATCGAAGACGAATACCTGAGAGAGCGGCGCACCGACATCGATTCTGTCGGGGAGCGACTTCTGCGCAACCTGGCCGGCAAAGAGCAGCCCTCTCTGGAAGAGATCGAACGCAAGGTCGCCCTGGTGGCCCACGACCTCTCGCCGGCCGACACCATGCAGATCGACAAGGAGAAGATCCTCGGGTTCGTCACCGACGTGGGGGGACGGACCTCCCACACCGCGATCCTGGCCCGGTCCCTTGGGATCCCGGCGGTGGTCGGCCTGGAGACGGTGACCACTCTCGTCCCAGGCGCCGTGCCGGTCATCATTGACGGAACCATCGGGACCATCATTCTCAACCCCTCCCAGGACACCTTCCGGGAGTACCTCAAGAAGAAACAGTCCTACGAATACCTTGAGAACGAACTCCTCTCTTACCGGGAACTGGCCTCGGAGACCCTCGACGGCCACCGGGTGACCCTGCTCGGCAACGTGGAACTGGCCGAAGATGTGCCCATGGCGCAGGCCCAGGGGGCCGAGGGGATCGGCCTGTACCGTTCCGAGTTCCTGTTCATGAACCGCTCCACGCCGCCCTCCGAAGAGGAACAGCTGGAGGCCTATCGGGGCATCGTGGAGACGATGTCCCCCTTCCCTGTTACCATCCGCACCCTGGACGTCGGCGGCGACAAGTTCGTGCCGGAGTTCAATCTCTCCGACGAGGCCAACCCTGCCATGGGGCTGCGGGCGATTCGCTTCTCTCTCAAGGAAGGGCGGCTGTTGAATGCCCAGTTGCGGGCCATTCTGAGAGCTTCGGTCTACGGCAAGGTCCGACTCATGTTTCCCATGATCTCGGGGGTGGCCGAAATCCGGGCCTGCCAGGCGAGCCTTGCCAGGGCCAAGGCCGAGTTGACCGCCGAGAACATCTCCTTCGACACCGACCTTCCGGTGGGGATCATGATCGAGACCCCCTCTGCCGCCCTGATTGCCGACAAGCTTGCCCGGGAGGTCGACTTTTTCTCCATCGGGACCAATGACCTTATCCAGTACTGCCTGGCGGTGGATCGCGGCAACGAGCACGTGGCCTACCTCTACGAGCCCCTTCATCCCGCCATCCTCAGGGCGCTGAAGATGGTCTGCGACGCGGCCAGGGAAACCGGCATCGAAGTCGGGATGTGCGGGGAGATGGCCTCCGAACCCTTGTACACCCTGGTTCTGCTCGGTCTCGGTTTCGGGGAGCTGTCCATGAACGCTCCCTGCATCCCGAAGCTGAAGCGGATTCTGCGCCAGGTGCGCAGGGACGACGCCGAGCGCTTCCTTGCGGGTCTGTTCGACCTGACGACCGCCCGGGAAGTGACCATGAAGCTCGAAAAGGAGATGGCCCGGCGCTTCCCCGAGATCTTCGGTGCGCCGGCCATTTAGTGTCCGTGCGGCTGATTCTATGCATTTATTCCGACCCTTTTTCCCCCTGTCTGCGTTGCGCCTCCTTGGCTTAACGCATGGCGGGCCAACGTCGGCGGCGCTTTGACAGTGACCGAAGTGCCTCAGAATTCACAGATACAACGAACCGCTCGGGACACCAGGCCGCTCCATTTTGGCGGCTTTTAACTTGACCCTTCTTCCCTACAGCTATATATTCACCGATTAATATTTTCCCCTTTCCGACCCCTCTTAAAGGAGATGGCCATGCTGGATAATGAGGTCCAAGAAGGGCTGACCTTCGATGACGTCTTGCTGGTTCCCGCCCATTCCACGGTCCTTCCCAAGGAGGCCGACCTGACGACCGCCCTGACCCGGAAGATCCGGCTCAACATTCCTCTGCTTTCGGCCGCCATGGACACGGTGACAGAATCCCGTACCGCCATCTGCATGGCCCGCGAGGGAGGGCTCGGGATCCTGCACAAGAACATGACTCCCGCCGAGCAGGCTCTCGAGGTGGATCAGGTCAAGAAGTCCGAAAGCGGCATGATCGTCGATCCTTTCACCATGAATCCCGAGCAGAAGATCTACGAGGCTCTGGAGCTGATGAAGCAGTACCGCATCTCCGGGGTCCCCATCACCGAGAACGGCAAGCTGGTCGGCATTCTCACCAACCGTGACCTGCGCTTCGAGACCAAGCTCGACCAGCCGATCGCCAACGTCATGACCAAAGACAAACTGGTCACGGTTCCGCCTGGCACGACCCTGGAGGAGGCCAAGCATCACCTTCATCAGCACCGCATCGAGAAGCTGCTCGTGGTGGACGAGGATTACGTCCTGAAAGGGCTGATCACCATCAAGGACATCGAGAAGGTGCGCAAATACCCCAACGCCTGCAAGGACGAATTCGGGCGTCTGCGGGTCGGGGCGGCGATCGGTGTCGGCCCCGACCGGGAGGAGCGCCTCGAGGCGCTGGTGCGGGCCGGGGCGGACCTGGTCATCATCGATACGGCCCACGGCCATTCCCAGGGGGTCATCGACGCGGTGGTCGATACCAAGAGAGCCTATCCCGATCTTCAGCTGATGGCCGGCAACATCGCCACCGCCGCCGCCGCCGAGGCCCTGATCAAGGCGGGAGCGGACGCGCTCAAGGTCGGTATCGGACCCGGCTCCATCTGCACCACCCGGGTTGTTGCCGGTGTCGGTGTGCCTCAGATCACTGCCATCGCCGAGGTCGCCCGGGTCACTCGCAAGGCGGGAATTCCCCTCATCGCCGACGGCGGCATCAAGTACTCGGGGGAACTCCCCAAGGCGATCGCCGCCGGGGCCGATATCATCATGATCGGATCCCTCTTCGCCGGAACCGAGGAGTCCCCCGGGGAGACAATCCTCTACCAGGGGCGGACCTACAAGTCCTACCGCGGCATGGGGAGCCTCGGGGCGATGAAGCAGGGGAGCAAGGACCGCTATTTCCAGGGTGACGTGGAGAACGACGTCAAGCTCGTTCCTGAAGGGATCGAGGGGCGGGTGCCCTTCCGCGGCAGTCTTTCGAGCAACATTCACCAGCTGATCGGGGGCCTGCGCGCCGGCATGGGCTACACCGGCTGCGGTACCATTCGTGAACTGCAGGAGAAGGGGCGCTTCATGCGCATCACCAACGCCGGCCTGCGCGAATCCCACGTGCACGACGTGGCCATCACCCACGAGGCGCCCAACTACCGGACCGAGCGGGGAAGCTAGAAGGAAGAGACAGCCTCATGATTCAGGACATCCACCAGGAAAAAATTCTCATCCTCGATTTCGGCTCCCAGTACACTCAGCTGATCGCCCGCCGGGTGCGCGAGGCCCATGTCTACTGCGAACTGCATCCCTTCGACATGGATCTGAAGGCGATCAAGGCCTTCGCGCCCACCGGCATCATCCTCTCCGGCGGGCCCAAGTCGGTCTACGACGAGGGGGCTCCGGCGATCGAGGAAGAGCTGTTCGAACTCGGCGTGCCGGTACTCGGCATCTGCTACGGCATGCAGCTCATGAGCCGCCATTTCGCCGGCGAGGTTGTGCCCGCCGGCAAGCGCGAGTACGGTCACGCCGATCTCGAGGCGATGGGCCAGCCGGGACCGCTCTTCGACGGGTTCTTCGCCGACGGCAGGAGCCCGGTCTGGATGAGTCACGGCGATCACGTCGAGACGATGCCGCAGGGCTTCGAGACGGTCGCCCGCACCGCCAACGCCCCGGTTTGCGCCATCCAGAACCTTCAGCGCAACCTCTACGGGGTGCAGTTCCACCCCGAGGTCAACCATACGCCGCGCGGCGAACTGCTGATCGATACCTTCGTGCGCAAGATCTGCGGCTGCAGCGGCCAGTGGACGCCGGGGCAGATCATCGAGGACGCCGTCGCCCGCATCCGCGAGAAGGTCGGCGACGAAGAGGTGATCCTCGGCCTGTCCGGCGGCGTCGATTCGTCGGTGGCCGCCGCCCTGATCCATCGCGCCATCGGCGACCAGCTGACCTGCGTCTTCGTCGACAACGGCCTGCTGCGCCTCGGCGAGGGGGACCAGGTGATGGCGACCTTCGGCGAGAACCTCGGGGTCAAAGTGATCCGGGTCGACGCCGAAGACCGCTTCCTGGCGGGACTGGCCGGCGAGACCGACCCGGAGAAGAAGCGCAAGGTCATCGGCAACCTCTTCGTCGATATCTTTGAAGAAGAGTCGAAAAAGCTGGCCAATGCCAAATGGCTTGCCCAGGGGACGATCTACCCCGACGTCATCGAGAGCGCCGGGGCGAAGACCGGCAAGGCGCACAACATCAAGAGCCATCACAACGTCGGCGGCCTGCCCGACTACATGACCCTCAAGCTGCTCGAGCCGCTGCGCGAGATGTTCAAGGACGAGGTGCGCGCCGTCGGCGAGGAGCTCGGCCTGCCCCACCGCATGGTCTGGCGCCACCCGTTTCCCGGACCGGGGCTGGGGGTGCGCATCCTCGGCGAGGTCAAGAAGGAGTTCTGCGACATCCTGCGCCAGGCCGACGCCATCTACATCGAGGAACTCTACGCCAGCGGCCACTACGACAAGATCAGCCAGGCCTTCGCCGTCTTCCTCCCGGTCAAGAGCGTCGGCGTCATGGGCGACGGGCGCACCTACGAGTACGTCGTCGCCCTGCGCGCCGTGGAGACGAAGGACTTCATGACCGCCGGCTGGTACCCGATGCCCTACGAGGATTTGGCCCGCATCAGCAGCCGCATCATCAACGAGGTCAAGGGGATCAACCGGGTCACCTACGATATCTCGAGCAAGCCGCCCGCGACGATCGAGTGGGAGTAGACCGCAAGGGGGCAGGTTAACGGTTGGACGTTGCCGGCCCGGGATCAGAACAAGGTGTACTTTGTGAGCCGTCGATTATTTCGACGGCTTTTTTTTGTCTTTTTGGTTCCCCTGCGAAAGCCGCGGCGCGGTATCGGTTTCGAGCAAGCTCGTGCAACTAAAGAAGTCACGATCTGGGAGACAGAGGCCGTCTCGGGATATGATCTTGACTCCGGCGCTCCTGGACAGTCGTTTTCATTAAGGGGCCGCCGTCTCACATCTGATAGCAGGGGGAACCTTTGACCGTTCCTGATGACGGGATTGGCGGTAGGGTGAGGAGGCCCTCTCGAAACTCTTTCGAGTAACGGCCGTATGGGCCTCTTTCCCCCTGGACGCCTATGTTGAGGGTTCACTTTACGATTGGCGTCACTGTTTTTAACCCCACCTCGCGTGCTGCCCCTCTTGGATTCTCCTTGCCTCGTTCATCCGACTCGCTCTGCGGAACCATTGCTGTGTTGGGGCATTTCCCCCCTCCCTTCGGGGTCATTTGCCCCGCTGTGTCTGAAAAGCTTTCCCCGGATTGTTCTGCCCGGCGGAAAAGAGCCGACCAATTAACTACTTCCAATCATGTTCGAAATCGGTACCGGTTTTTGCATCCGTTGTTTAAGGTTTTTCCATGAGCGGGTGCAAAGGTGGGGTCTGGTCACCGTGTCCCGATTCTCGCAAAGATTTCGTCGGCTTGTCGGCTGTCATTTTTTGAGGTGCGGCGAACCTGTCATGCAAATGAATCCAGGAGGTAGGTAATGAACCCCGAGAAAATGCGTTTTGCTTTGCTGGTCACCTTTTTGCTGCTCGTCTTCGACATCGGTACCGCGGCCGCCTTCGTGACGGGCAATGATTTTTCTTTTGTCGCCGTCGGAACTCCCCAGACCGAACAGGTCAATGTGACGCTTCACGACGACTGGACGGTCGAGTTGACCGCCTCCGGGGCCCTGAGCGGTCCGATGAAGATCGATCGCGGCCGCCGGGTCTTTATCGGAAGCGGCACCTACGAGGGCTGGTCGTACCGCAAGGCGCTCTACGAGATTGACGGCTACGCGGGGGAGATCTACCAGGTGTGCAACGGCAGCCAAGGCTGGGGAGCGCTTACCGGGGACCTCCACGGGGTGGCCGCCTTTGACGGTACGGCGCGAACACTTCACCTGACAAGCATCGGCGGGGTCAAGGCATCCGGCACGGTCGCCCTGACGCTCGACAACGTCATTAACGGCACCACCAGCGCCCTGGCCGACGTCCCGGTCAGGATCAGCACCAACACCATCGCCGGCATGGCCTCGGGTGTCTGCAACGGTCTGATCGAAAGCAACGGCACCGCGGTCCTGATCCAATCCCTCGAGAGCGGGTTCGTGCTGCGCGACTACTCGGGTGACTGCGGCCCGGGGTCGACCTACCTCTACGCCGACCAGAGCATGGTCCCCGATGTCATGCCCCGCATCGGCATGAGCGATGGCCCCCTGTTCGGCATGCACGAGGCGACGGTCTACGGCCCGGTCGTTCTCGGCTCTGCCGGCGAGGGCAGACTCGAGCACGTCTTGGCCGCCTCCCCCTCGACCATGGCGGGCAGTATCGGATCCCTGGGGCAGGTCACCCCGCCGACAGACAGCTACGCGGTCACCGCCGTCGGCAGCCGGGTTTATGTTGCCGACGGCCACAACGGGTTCCGGATCATCGACGCCGGCGAACCGGCCGCCCCCGTGGAGATCGGCGCCATAGACCTGGAGGGCTGGACCGCCGGGCTCGCAGCGGCTGGCGATTACGTCTACGCGGCGACCGGCTCTGACGGTTTGCGCATTGTCGACGTCAGCGACCCCACGCAGCCGGTTGCGGTCGGCTTCCTCGACCTGACCGAGGCCCGGGCGGTCCGCGTGGTCGGCTCTCGCGCCTATGTCGTCGGTTACGAGGGCCTGCACATCGTCGATGTCAGCGATCCGGCAAACCCCGCCGTCATCGGTTCCGTAGACGCGGAAGAGGCGTCTGACCTGGCGGTCGCCGGCGATTACGCTTACCTGGCCCGGGAGATGTACGGTGTGACGGTCATCGACGTCGCCGACCCGGCCCATCCCTACGAGGTCCAATCCCTGGGGGGCGGCAGGAGCGCAGCCACCTCCCTGGCCATCGAGGCGCGCGGCGACTATCTATATTTCGCCAACGCGTCTGCCGGTCTCTGGATCTACGACCTCAGCGATCCCGCGAACCCTGTCCGGGTCAGCACTCTTTCGATTCCGGGATACGTTTCGGGTCTGAGCCTCTCGGGCGACATTGCTCTTGTCGCCGGGGACCGCTACGGCCTCTGGGCGGTCGACATCAGCGACCCGGCCCTGCCCGAAATCATCGCCAACCTCGACACCCCTTCCGCGGCTTTCGACGTTGATGCCGCGGCCAGCACCGCCTATGTGGCCGACTACGACTCCCTCCAGGTCGCCCATTTCGATTTCGCCGACATCTCCGGAACCCATATCCTGACCATGGATGTCACGGTCGACCAGTGCAGCGATATCACCCTGACTGAAAACACCGACCTCCTCGTGCAGGAAGGTTCCGATCCCATGTCGATGCCCACTACGGGGGCCATCACCGGGACATCGGAGGTCACCGTCGCCAGGCAGGTTTCGTTCCTGACGGGCAGATCGGAAGGGAGGGGGTATTCCCGCAGCGACTGGACCCTGACCGAGGCGGGCACGGGCAAGGTCTACCGCTCCACTCTCTACGGGGTCGGCTTGGCGCCCATCGGCCTGCAGTTCGGCGGATCGGTCGGGGACATCAACGGCACCTTCGAAGTCGAAGGCGGCTCGGTCCGGCTCTTGATCACCAGCGTCGAAGGCGAACAGGCAGGCGGGGAACTGGTCCTTCCCGTCTCGGTCCCGACCACTTTTGCCCAGAGCAGCACCCTGCTTGCCACCCCGGTCCATTACATTTCCGGCTGGCAGACCTCCGGCGCCGCCAGCGGCGCCGCCAGCGGGCCCTTCCTGCAGATCGTTGATGAAGAAATACAGGTTCCCGCGCTGGCCCCGGGAGACTCGGGCTTGATCATGACCACCTACTGGGTCGGAGAGCCCGTCGAGGAGAACGAGTCGCGAGGGATGATCTATATCGATGGCGGAACGGGCATCCTCTTCGGCACCCACGGGCCGCATCGAGTCATGGCCGCGAGCCCCGTTCCGGGCCCTTGCAGTCCCGGGAACCAGCATGTTCTCACCGCCGAGATGGTGCTGCCCGGTTCGGATCCGGTCGACAACGGCGTCGTGGCGTACTATCCTCTCGACGGCAACGGCCTCGACGCGGGAGGCAACGGCCTCGACGCCGCGGTCCACGGCGCAGTCCCCGTTGCCGACCGTCTCGGCGGCGCGGGCGCCGCTCTCCGTTTCGACGGGAGCGACTACGCGAGCATCCCCGACCATGTCGATTTCAACATCGCCGGGGACCTGACCATCGCCGCCTGGGTCCGCGCCGAGAACCTGACCGATTCCAAACACATCTTCAGCAACATGCTCGAGGTCTCGCCCCACTCCGGTTACATGATGAGCACCGTGGACGGGACTCTGCACTTCATGGCGGGCGACAGGAGCATTTTCTCCACGGTGCGCATCGACGACGGCACCTGGAAGCATGTCGTCGCGACCCTCTCGGGGACGACCGGGACGATCTACATCGACGGCGTGTCGCACACCTCCGGTACGCTCGGCGTACCGACCTACGAAACGCATGTCGACCAGACCATCGGCGGCGCCTACACCCATGCGACCTACAACTTCCCCGGCGACATCGACGAGTTGACTATCCTCAACCGGGCTCTTTCGGGCGCCGAGGTGACGACCCTTTACACCGGCGTGGACCAGGAAGATGACGGCGGCGACGCCGACGGCGACGGCGTCAGCGACAACCTGGACAACTGCCCGCAGAGGGAGAACCCCGACCAGGGCGATTTCGACGAAGACGGCCTCGGCGACTCCTGCGACGAGGACGGCGACAACGACGGGTTCCCCGATTTCTACGAACTTCCCTTCCGCTATGACGCCAGCGAGTGGCAGGACGGCGACGGCGACGGCATCGGCGACAACGCCGACAACTGCCCGCTGGTTCGCAACCCGGACCAGCTCGCCTCGGGCGGCAACAGTTACGGCGACGCCTGCAGCGATGACATGGACCAGGACCGGATGCCGAACGCCTACGAACTGGCCAACGGCCTCGATCCCGCCGACCCGGCCGACGCCTCGGGCGACCTCGACGGCGACGGGCGCAAGAACCTGACCGAATATCTCAACGGCACCAATCCCAGGGTCGGCGGGGACCCTGTCACCCTCTTTACCGAAATCGGCTTTATCGACCTCCCGGGGATGCAGGTCAACGACATCGATCTCGATTTAATGACCGTCTATGCCGCCGCCATGGACGCGGGAGTCCGGATCATCGATGTCGGTACGCCCGAAATGCCCACCGAGATTGGCGCCTACGAGATGGCGACCGAGGCCTGGGAGGTGGCCTGCGCAGCCGGCTACGCCTATGTCGGCGATTCCGACATGCGGGTCATCGACGCCACCGACCCGGCCGCACCGCGGGAGATCGCCCATTTCCCCACCGAGGGCTGGCTCTGGGGCATGGGTACCGATCTCGATTACTACTACGCCGCCGATTACCATGGGGGATTCCGGGTGTTCGATCTTATCGACCCGGCCCGCCCAGTGCAGGTCGCCTCGATCCCCGTCTCCGGCACGGTCAACGATCTGGTGATCGACGGTCGCCTGGCTCTTCTGGCGACAGGCTCCGGCATCCCGGAGGCCCCGGGTGTCGTCCGCATCATTGACCTGAGCGATCCGACTTCGCCCCTGGAGGTCGGTTCTTTCGAAACCCCAGGCATGCCGACTCAGGTTGCCGTTTCCGGCGACTACGTCTTTGTCGGCGAGTTCGGCAGGGAGCCCGGCACGGACAACGGGATCAGGGTTCTCGACATCTCCACCCCCTCCGCCCCCATCGAGGTCAGATTCTTTTATGAGCCGGGAATGTTGATCCGGGACATGGCGGCCCAGGAGAACATGCTTTACTGGATCGGCAGCGATCAGCGTCTGTGGGCGGCCGATGTCACCGACCCGACCCGGTTGCACGGCGGCAATTTCACCGATCTGCCAGCCCCCGCCTGGAGCCTGCGAATCGATGAGAAAAAGGTTTTTCTCGGCGACAACGAAGGCCTGCGGGTGATCCGGATCGACGGACCGGTAGCGGGCGCATCGCCCGGTACGGAAAATAGCCACATCTGGACCAACGACCTGACCATCGACCGGTGTTCGGAGTCGCTCTACAGCGACCACGCCGACGTCCTCGTCGAGAGGGACTCGCAATCGGGGACGGTTCCGGTCACCGGCCTGATCAACGGAACCATTGAGGGCACCGTCGATCGGCGCATCACGATCCTGACCGGCGCGAAGGCCGGCTGGGGCTACTTCCGCACCAGCTGGACCGTGACGTCCGATTCGGGGGAGATCTACCACTCCAAGGGCTACGGGGTGGTCGACATCACCGCCAACAAGCATTACGGCGCACTGGTCGGAGACATCAGCGGCACCTTCCGCAACGACGGGCCGGATACCCGCCTCTACGTCAGCAGCATTCGCGGGGAGAAGGCGAGCGGCGAAATGGTCTCGCCCCGGCCCGCTCCCATCACCTTCGCCGAGACCGAACTGCTCGAGAACACCCCGCTTGAAATCTCTGGCGGCTGGGAGGCCTCCGGCGCCGCCTCGGGGCCATACAGCGGGCCCTTCTGGAACAACATCGAAGAGGCGGTATACATCCCGGCCCTGGCGCCGGAAGATCCGGGCTTCGTCAAGGGCACTTACCGGCTCGGCGCCGCCTCGCTGGCCGACAGGGGCGATAGCTTCGTCTACATGCACGGCGCCAACGGGGCCAGCATCGTGTATTCGGGGCCCTATACCGGCGTCGGCTTCGGCCCGCTGCCGACCTCCTGCGCGCAGGGAACCCGCTTCATTTCCCGGGGCGAGGTCGTGATGCACTACAACTTCGTCGAACCGCAGAACGATGTGGCGATCGCCGTTCACCCGGACGATACCGAGGTTTTGAGCGAACCGGTCGAGATCCTCTTCGAGGAGATCAGCCAGGCCGGATCGGTGAAAGTCCTGGTCGATCCCGGCACACCGGAGCCGACCAGCTACCATTTCAACGGCACCATCTTCGATATTTCGACCACCGCAGCTTACTCGGGCAGCGTCGAGATCTGTCTGCCCTACGACGACACCGGCATGAGCGAGCAGGACGAGCTCGCCCTTTCACTGCTGCACTTCGTCGGCGGCCGCTGGGTCAACATTACCGAGCTGAGCTCAGCCGACCCCAACCCGGACATCGACAGGAACATCGTCTGCGGCAAGACCGATTCCTTCTCGCCCTTCACCGTCGCCACCCCGACTCCCGACGACACCGACGGCGACGGCATCCTCGACGGAGATGAACTGACGACGACGTTCACCGATCCCAACGATCCCGACACCGACGGCGACGGCATGCTCGATGGCTGGGAAAACCTCTACGGTCTCGACCCGAACGCTGACGACGCATCGGCGGATGCCGACGGCGACGGATTGTCCAACCTGCAGGAGTTCCTGTCGGACAGGGACCCGACGGCGGGCATATCCGGCGCGTCCACTGCCACGGCCAACCGCGTTCCGGTCATGGACGGCTGGTGGCTTCTGCTCGGGGCCCTCGGCGGCATGGGCGTGATCGGGCGCCGCAGGAAAACCTCTAACTGATCGGTCATCGGATGACAAAGAAACAAAAAATACCCGTACAACATCCGGGGGCGGCAAGCAGCCGCCCCCGGTTTCCTGTCGGCCGGGTCTGCACGGTCTTTGCGCTGCTCGTGTTCGGGCTCAACCTGGCCCATTGGCAACTCATGACGCCGGGCTACCTCCTGCCCCTGCAGGAGGCGACGGCCCGTATCACGGCGGCACTGGTCTCTGCCTCGGGCATTCCCCTGACCCTGACGGGGATCGAAATCATCATGCCGGAGGCGCACTGGAAAATCGTCGCGGAGTGCACCGCATACTCGGCGGCTTTCGTATACCTCTCCTTCGTCTTCGCCTATCCGGCCAAGGTGAGGTCCAAGGCCATCGGGATGGCCGTCGGGATACCCTTTCTGTTTGCCGCCAATATCGTCCGCCTGGTCGGATTGGCTTGGGTGGTGCGGCTGATCCCTCGCCACGAGGCTCTGGTGCACGACTACGTGTGGCAGGTGGCGTTTCTTTTTCTGTTGATCCTGATGTGGCTGGCCTGGATCGAGATGGTGGTGAAGCGTGAAGATAAATGTGTTGTTCCTGGCTAAACTGCTCGGTTTCTCCTTGCTGCTCTTCGCTTGCCAGAAGTGGGTGATGATGGGGTACGAGCTGATCCTGCTCCTGGCCATGTTCCTGCTGTCCAAAGGTTCCGGCCCTTTTCCCGCCTACTACGACAGCGCCTACCGGATAATCCCTTTCCTCGCCCTGGTCCTTGCCACTCCGGGACTGTCGCCGAGGCGGCGTCTTCTGTCACTCCTCGGCGGCTTGTCAGCCTTCTGGGCCATCGACCTGCTCAGCTTCATGGTCTGGGGGGCGCCGCCTTCCAGGGGCCTCGGTGACGGGGCCTCAAAGGCCCATTACCTCTACAGCCTTTTCTGGGAGCTTGCCGGCCACTGGGTGTTGCCGATACTGCTCTGGATCATCGCAGCCCACCGACAATTGGGCGAACTGCTCCTGTCGAGCGATCCCCAATCGTCCGAGGACGCCAAGGCGACTCAAGCCTAGCCGGTCATTCCTGCTGCCGCCGTGCAGGAGGCCGACGTGGTGTCATATGCGATTGCTCTGCAGCGAGAAACCCTCTCCGGTATCGTTCCGGCCGTTGTTGTTCTTAACGGACGCAGGAGATTCATCGCCCTAATAATCACGTTTGTTTGTCTGCCTCGTCCTGGTATAGAAATCGTTTGCCGAACTGCAGGAGTTGCTTCCCGTGGGCATTTTCCGTAAACTGCGGTTCGAGTGAAACATCTAATCAAGGGAGGGCGGGGTGAGCGATCAGCAGACGACGCTGCAGGAGCTGAAGGAGAGGATGGCCGCCTTCGTGCGGGAGCGGGACTGGGAGCAGTACCACGCCCCCAAGAACCTCTCCATGTCCATCGCCATCGAGGCGGCCGAGCTGATGGAGCACTTCCAGTGGCTGACTGTGGAACAGTCGAAGGCCCTTGACGCCGAGGCCCTTGAGGAGATCGGCGAGGAGCTGGCCGACATCGTCATCTACGCTCTCTCCATGGCCAACACCCTCGGACTCGACCTCTCCGAGACGGTGCTGGCCAAGATGGCGAAGAATATCCGCAAATACCCGAAAGAGAAGGTGCGGGGCAAATCCCACAAGTACACCTACTATCGGGACGGGGAATGAGCGGCCCGGTCCGCAAGCCGGGCAAGCCGGCCAAGAAATACAGCCAGGCGGCGCGGCTGCACGATGTGATCCGCATCCTCAAGGCCCGCTACGGCGCGACGGTTGCGGAGCTGGCCGAGGAGTGCGGGGTGACCCGCCGTACGGTCTACCGCGACCTGCAGGCCCTGGAGGAGGCCGGCTACCCCCTGACCCGCGAGGAGCAGCCCGACGGGACCGTGCTGCACGGCTTTATCTCCGAGTTCAAGGACACTCTTCCCATCACCTTCTCCCTGCAGGAGCTGATGACCCTCTACTTCTGCCGGGGCCAGCTCGCTTTTCTCCGCGGAACCCCCTTTCAGGACGACCTCGACGCCATCTTCGCTCGCATCCGCTCGGCCCTGCCGGCCCGCAGCGTGGCCCACCTCGAGCGCCTCGCCGAGGCGGCCGTGCCGCGCTTCCAGGGACTGCGCGACTACAGCGGCAAGCGGGAGATCCTTGAATCGCTTCGAGATGCCCTGCTTCGGCAGTACCGTTGCAAGATCCTTTACGCCCCGCCGCGGCGGGAGGCCGAGGAGTACCTTTTCGATCCCTACACACTCCTGTTTTTCAAGGACTCCCTCTACCTCGGGGGATTCGCCCACAACCGCGGCGCACTGCGCCTTTTTCTCGTCGATCGTCTTCAGCGCGTCGAGCCCGGCGCCGAGCGCTTCGAGGTTCCCGAAGATTTCCGGGTCGAAGACCTGACCGGCAGCGCCTTCGGGCTCATCGACGACGCGCCGATGGCGGTTCGGGTCCGCTTCGCCCCCGAGGTGGCCCACCTCATCCGTGAACGGACCTGGCACCCCGACCAGCTCCTCGCCGTTGAGAAGGGGTGCTCCGTCGTCCTTTCCTTCGATGCCGGCGGCGAAAAGGAAATCCTCTCCTGGCTCTATTCCTACATCCCCCACGTCGAAGTTCTCTCCCCGCCGGAACTGAAGCGCACCTTTGCCTAAGGCCTGGAAAAGGCCCTGGACAGAAACGCAACGGCGTAAGATCTTTTTTGCCCCTGGCTTCTGGCCCCCGGCCCCTGCGACATATTCTGTCACCAGTCTCTGGTATCTCTTGTTTCACGCAGGACAATCCTTTCGTACAGGAGGCAGAAGATGGTCTGGCTGAACATGGCGGGAAACGACGGCAGTCTGCTTTATCTTGACGTATTCAACGTGGAGCATCGGCGGCAGCGGGGGGAGAAGGTCGTCGCTGTCTCGGCCGTGCTGGGGGACGGCCTCTTCGAGGGGCAGGTCCTTCTCGAGGTGGGGGTGGGGGTTGAGGTGACCTTCGTCGATGCCTGGCTGGCCGAGGAGCGCTTGCGGGACTTCTTCGCGCGGGTCGACCGCGAGGAGGTCGAGGAAGCCCTCGAAGAGGCCGCCCGCGCCCTGACGGGGTCGGCGGGACGGCAGGCGCCATCGCCCGCCTGGATGTCCCCCCATCCCGGCGGAGGAGGCTCTGCATCCCGGGTCGCCGAGGACGCTCCGACATGGAGCGCGGTGGCCTGAAGGACAGGGCGGGTAAGCCGTTGCAATTTCGGATTCGCTGGGGTACAAAAGGGGAAACCCCCTGCCAAGGACCGTCCCCATGCGTACCCTCGTGCTCGCCTCGACAAGCCCCTACCGGCTGCAACTGCTGCGCCAGCTAGGCCTCCAGTTCCACGTCGACGCCCCCCTGTTCAAGGAGGAAATCGACCAGGAGGTGGCCCCCGAACTTCAGGTCAAGCACCTCGCCCACCACAAGGCCAAAAGCCTTCGGGAGAGATATCCCGATGCCCTGATCCTCGGCGCCGACCAGGTGTTCGTAGACGCCCGCGGCCATGTCCTGGGCAAGCCCGGGACGGCGGAGGGGGCCTTTCGGCAGCTTCGCGAGATGGCCGGGCGCAGCCACGTTTTCTACACGGGGGTCAGTCTCTTCGACAGCGCCTCGGGGGATTCGGTCACCGACGTCGCCACCTACACCGTGACCCTCCGCTCCCTGAGCGACGACCAGATCCGGACCTATCTCGAGCGGGAAAACCCCTTGGACTGCGCCGGCTCCTTCAAGATCGAGGGGCTGGGCATCGCCCTCATGAAGCGCATGGCGGGAGACGACTACACCGCCCTGATCGGCCTGCCCCTGACCAAGGTGATCGACCTCCTCGGCCGCTTCGGGGTGGAGGTTCTCTGACCCCTCGGGTATCGCTTGACGCCCCCGCCGCTCTGGGGTAACATGCAGGCGCCTCGAATCCAGCCAACCGGTCATCGCAACGCGGCAGCGTTCGCCGATATCGGTTTTTTTTTACCCGCCGCAGGGCGGGGGGCGAAAGGTGACAAGGAGGAAGTGAAAAGCCCGCCCGGCAGGCTTTTCCTCCCCTGCGACCTGCCGCTTGACACCTCGACATCCAGGTTTCCATGGAACACGCCAATTTCGTCCATCTTCACCTCCACAGCCAATACAGTCTTCTGGACGGGGGGATCAAGATCCCCGACCTGATCGACCGCGCGAAGCAGTACAAGATGCCGGCGGTCGCGGTCACCGACCACGGCAACATGTTCGGCGCCGTGGAGTTCTACAGCAAGGCGATGGCCGCCGGGATCAAGCCGATCATCGGCTGCGAGGTCTACGTCGCGCCCGGCTCGCGATTCGACAAGAGCAACGCCCGCGGCAGCTCGGAGGCTTCGTTCCACCTGGTCCTGCTCTGCAAGAACCTGGTCGGCTATCGCAACCTGTGCCGCATGGTTTCGGCCGGTTACCGCGAGGGGTTCTACTACAAGCCGCGCATCGACTGGGAGCTGCTTCGGGAGCATAACGAGGGGCTGATCGCCCTGACCGCCTGCCTCGGCGGCGAGGTGCCCTCCCTCATTGGCAAGGGGCAGCTCGACCGGGCGACCGAGCGGACCCGTGAGATGGCCCAAATCTTCGATCGCGACCGCCTTTACCTTGAAATTCAGGAAAACTTCCTCTCCGAGCAGGAGCCTGTCAACAAGGGGCTGATCGAGATCTCCCGGGAGCTTTCCCTCCCCATGGTCGCCACCAACGACTGCCACTACCTGACCCGCGAGGACGCTTACGCCCACGAGGTGCTCCTCTGCATTCAGACCGGCAAGACGATGGACGACCCCGGGCGGATGCGCTTCTCCAACGACGAGTTCTACGTCAAGACGCCCGCCGAGATGGCCGAACTCTTCAAGGCCACCCCCGACGCCCTGGCCAATACCGTCGCTATCGCCCAGCGCTGCAACCTGGAACTCGACTTCGACACCTACCATTTCCCCCAGTACGAGAAGCCGGCGGACAAGACCCTCGACGATGTGCTCGAGGAGATGGCGAAGGATGGCCTTGAGGAGCGGCTCAAGGCCATCCGCAGGCTTCAGTCCGATTTTTCCGCCGAGGACGAAAAGGACTACCGGAAGCGGCTCGACATCGAGCTCGACTGCATAAAGCAGATGGGCTTTCCGGGGTATTTACTCATCGTCGCCGACTTCATCAACTGGGCCAAGGACCACGACATCCCGGTCGGGCCCGGCCGCGGCAGCGCCGCGGGCTCCCTGGTGGCCTACTCCATCCGCATCACCGACATCGACCCGATGCCCTACAACCTCCTTTTCGAGCGCTTTCTCAACCCGGAGCGCGTGTCGATGCCCGATATCGACGTCGACTTCTGCATCTACGGCCGGGAGGAGGTCATCGACTACGTGCGCAAGCACTACGGGGAGGCGAACGTCGCCCAGATCATCACCTTCGGCACCATGCAGGCCAAGGGGGTCATCCGGGACGTCGGCCGGGCGGTCGGGATGTCCTTCTCCGAGACGGACAAGGTTGCCAAGATGATCCCCGGGGTGCTCAACATCACCCTCAAGGAGGCCCTGGCCCAGGAACCCAAGCTCAAGGAGTACGCCGAGAAGGACCCTCAGGGCAAAGAGCTGATGAAGGTGGCCCAGGCCCTCGAGGGGCTGACCCGCCACGCCTCGACCCACGCCGCCGGGGTGGTGGTTACCCCCCGGCCGCTCCCCGAGTACCTGCCGCTCTACACCGACCCCAAGTCCGAAGCCCAGGTCACCCAGTTCGCCATGAGCTACGTCGAGAAGATCGGGCTGGTCAAGTTCGACTTTCTCGGCCTCAAGACCCTGACCGTCATCGACAACGCGGTGCGCATTATCCGGGCGGGCAAGACCCCCGATTTTGATCTCGACCTGGTCGGCGACGACGACCCCAAGACCTACGAACTTCTCTGCGCGGGGGAGACGACCGGCGTCTTCCAGCTCGAATCCTCGGGCATGAAGGAGATGCTGATCAAGCTCAAGCCGAGCTGCTTCGAGGACATCATCGCCGCCTGCGCCCTATACCGGCCCGGCCCCCTCGGCTCGGGGATGGTCGACTCCTTTATCAAGCGCAAGCACGGGTCCGAGAAGTTCGGCTACGATTTTCCCCAACTCGAGCCGATTCTCAAGGACACCTACGGGGTCATCGTCTACCAGGAGCAGGTCATGCTCATCGCCCAGGTCCTGGGGGGGTACACCCTCGGCGGCGCCGACCTGCTGCGCCGGGCGATGGGCAAGAAGAAGGCCGAGGAGATGGCCAAGGAGCGGGAGAAGTTCCTCGCCGGGGCCAAGGAAAACAAGCTCGACCAGAAGAAGGCGGCGGGGGTCTTCGACCTCATGGAGAAGTTCGCCGCCTACGGCTTCAACAAGTCCCACTCGGCCGCTTATGCCCTTATCGCCTACCACACCGCCTACCTCAAGGCCCATTACCCGGTGGAGTTCATGGCGGCGCTTCTCACCGAGGACATGGAGAACACCGACAAGGTGATCAAGAACATCGCCGAGGTGCGCTCCATGGGGGTCGAGGTCCTGCCCCCAGACATCAACGCCTCGGACCGCTCCTTCACCGTGCACGACAAGTCGATGCGCTTCGGCCTCGGCGCGGTCAAGGGGGTCGGCGCCGCGGCCATAGAGGCGATCCTCGAGGCGCGCAAAGAACAGTCCTTCGAGTCCCTCCACGATCTCTGCGAGCGGGTCGACCTGCGCCGGGTCAACAAGAAGGTCGTCGAGGCCCTCCTCAAGTGTGGTGCCTTCGACTCGCTCGGTGGCAAGCGCGCCCAGTACATGGCGGCCCTTGAGGACGCCATGGAGGTCGGGCAGAAAGTGCAGCGGGAGAAGGCTCAGGGCCAGGAGTCCCTCTTCGGCGCCGAGGAGATCATCACCTCCCCGGGCAACGGCTACGGCAAGCTGCCGGAGCTGGAGGAGTGGGACGAGAAAATCCGGCTCGGTTTCGAGAAGGAGGCCCTCGGCTTCTTCATCACCGGGCACCCCCTGGCCCGCCACAGCGCCGTCATCAAGCGCTTCGCCACCTGCGACACGGCGGGGCTGGCCGAGCGCAACGACAAGGAAGAGGTCAAGGTCTGCGGCCTGGTCTCCTCCATCAAGGAGCTGACCACCAAAAAAGGGGACCGGATGGCCTTCGTCACCCTCGAGGACCTCTCCGGTTTCGTGGAGATGGTGGTTTTTCCCGAGGTCTATCAGGCCGCCGGCGAGCTGCTCAAGGGAGACGAGCCCCTGCTGGTCAGCGGCTCGCTGGATGTCGGCGAAGAAACTTGTAAACTAATGGTGTCCGAGGTCCTTTCCCTGCAGAACGTCAAGGAAACCTTGACCAAAAGGATCCATTTCCGCCTCACCACGCCGGGCCTGGAAGAGGCGCAGCTGCGGGCCCTGCGGCAGATCGTGGAACGACACCGCGGCAGCTGCGACGTGCTGCTGCACCTGGTCATTCCGAATCGCAGCGAGACGGTCCTCGCTCTTCCCGACAGCCACAAAGCTGCTGCATCCGACGCTATTATGGAAGACGCCGAAAAGTTGTTCGGCTACAATGTCATAACCTTCGAGTGACGGGCGGGCCGCACCGGTGGCACGCTCAAGGTTCACCCGGGCCCGCCTGCCGGGTGAAAGCTGAAATGACAGGAGATTAAAGATGCGTTTTTCCCTAGATTTTGAAAAGCCCCTGGTCGAACTGGAACGGAAGATCAGGGAACTCAAGGAGTTCTCCACCGCCAAGGTCGATTTTACAGGGGACATCCGGAAGCTTGAGAAGAAAGCCGACAAGCTGCGGGCGGAGATCTTCTCCAACCTTTCGCGCTGGCAGCGGACCCAGCTGGCGCGGCACGTGGACCGGCCTTTCACCCTCGACTTCGTGGAGCACATCTTCACCGACTGGTTCGAGGTCCACGGCGACCGCAACTTCCGGGACGACCCGGCCCTGGTCTGCGGCTTCGCCCGCCTCGACGGGGAGCCGTGCTGCGTCATCGGCCACCAGAAGGGGCGGGACACGAAGGAAAAGGTCTACCGCAACTTCGGCATGCCCAACCCGGAGGGGTACCGCAAGGCCCTGCGGGTAATGCAGATGGCCGAGCAGTTAGGGGTGCCGATCTTCACCTTCGTCGACACCCCGGGGGCTTTCCCCGGCATCGGCGCCGAGGAGCGCGGCCAGGCCGAGGCGATCGCCCGCAACCTGCGCGAGATGGCGGCCCTGACCGTACCGGTCATCGTCACCGTCACCGGGGAGGGCGGCTCCGGAGGGGCCCTGGCCATCGCCGTCGGCAACAAGGTCCTGATGATGGAGTACTCGGTCTACGCAGTCATCTCCCCCGATGGGTGCGCGGCGATCCTCTGGAGCGACGGCACCAAAGGCCCCCAGGCCTCCGAGGCTCTCAAGCTGACCGCCCACGACATCCGCGAGCTCGGCTGCGTCATCGACGACGTCATCCCCGAGCCCCTCGGCGGGGCGCACAACGATCCGGTCGCCGCCGCGGCCAAGGTCAAGGAATACCTCAAGAAGCATCTCGAAGACTTGCAGCAGCTCTCCGCCGAGGAGATCGTGGAGCAGCGCTACGAGAAGTTCCGGGCCATGACCCGGGTCGCAGAGTAGGGTGAGCCACCAGGTCGTAGGCCTCGGCCAGTGCGCCCTCGACCTGCTCGGCACCCTGTCTCGCTATCCCGGGGTCGATGAGAAGGCGGAGCTGCACGAGGTCCTGATCCAGGGCGGCGGGCCGGTGGCCACGGCCCTGGTGGCTCTTTGCCGACTTGGCGTCGAAACGGCCTTTTGGGGCCGGGTCGGCGACGACGACTTCGGGGAGAAAATCCGCTCCGGACTGGAGGGGGAGGGGGTCGATTGCAGCGGCCTCCTTTCCGACTCAGGACGGACCAGTCAGGTCGCTTTCATCGCGGTTGAAGGGGGAAGCGCCCACCGCAACATCTTCTGGCACCGGGGCAGCGCCAGGCCCCTGGAGCCCGATGAGGTGGACCCCGGGATCCTCGGAGCCGCGCAGGTCCTGCACCTCGACGGACTGCAGCGGGGGGCGTCCCTGGCCGCTGCCCGCATCGCCCGCTCTCGGGGTTTGATCACGGTCCTCGACGGAGGCACTTTCCGGGAGGGGACCGAGGAACTGCTTCCCCTTATTGACCATCCCGTTGTCAGCGAGCGCTTCGCCCGCTCTCTCTGCCCCGATGACCCTCTTCGGGCCGTCGATTTGCTCCTCTATCGCGGGGGGCTGGCGGCGACGGTCACCCTCGGCGCCTTGGGCAGCCATACCGGAAGCCGGGAGGGGGAACGATTCCATCAGCCCGCTTTCTTGGTCGACGCAGTCGACACCACCGGGTGTGGGGACGTCTTTCACGGCGGCTACATCTTCGGCCTGCTCCAGGGGTGGCCCTTGAAGCGGGTCGTCCGTTTCGCCGCCGCCTGCGCCGCCCTCAAGGCCCGCAAGCTCGGCGGGCGCACTGCGATTCCGACCCTTGCCGAGGCGGAGGCTTTTCTTGCCGAGCGGGTCGATGCCTGATCCGAGGGAGGGATTGCGGTGAACCGCTCCGGTGCCCCCTTCTCGTTTGCAATTCCATCCAGGACAGCCACGAAAAGCTCTGAAAAGCAGGCAGATAGGTGGTCGTGGCTAAACCATCGCTTTAAATGTCTTCAGTGCAGATTTCAGGATGTCTTTGCGCCTTGAGAGAGCGCATCGAACTGGCGTGAGACCTGTTTCCGCTTTACCCCGAAGTTGAAGGACCCGATGTCCCTTAAACGCATTTACTATTCTTTTCTTCTTCTGTTCCTTGCCCTTCTGCTCGGTGCCTGCGGTGGCTACCGCACGCGGGTCATCGACACCCCCGAGAACAGCCACCTGAAGGGGCACCAGAAACCGTACACGGTCAACGGCGAGCGTTACGAGCCGATGCTGCGCTCCGAGGGGTTCGTGCAGGAGGGGGGCGCCAGCTGGTATGGGGAGAAGTTCCACGGGCGCAAGACGAGCAACGGCGAGATCTACGACATGTATGCCATGACCGCCGCCCACAAGACCCTGCCCCTCGGGGTGACGGTCAAGGTTCGCCACCTTGGCAGCGGGAAAGAGACGGAAGTGCGGGTCAACGACCGGGGTCCCTTCGTCAAGGGGCGCATCATCGACCTGTCTCTCGCCGCGGCGACGAAGCTCGGGGTGGTCGGTCCCGGTACCGCGCCCGTGAGGATCGAGGCTCTCGGTTTCCGGCAGATCGGCGAGGCGGGGAAGGTGGAGTACCGGCGCCTGGACAGCTACGACTCCGGCCCCTTCGCCATCCAGGTGGGGGCCTTCGGCGTTGCGGCCAACGCCGAACGGCTGAGGGCGGACCTGGAGGGACGCTACGGCGTGGCCACGGTGGAGCAGGAGCGGGTCGGCGGCACCCTCTTTCACCGGGTTCGGGTCGGCCGGTACGAGTCCCTGCTGGCCGCCGATCAGGCCCGGGCGAGCCTTGCCGCGGCGGGGCATGGGAACGGTTTCGTGGTGGCGATCGACTAGGGAGGGGAGCGGGCCGGGCCGCAAGGGCCGCCGCCGAATTTACTTGAAGAGGGAAGGGGAAGCCGCCGGACCGGAATGATCGGTCCGGCGGCTTTCGCGCTTCAGGAGGGCGCTTCTTTCGATGGCCTCAGGCGCGTGGCGGCCCGGCGAGGAACCCCTTGACCCTGGCGAGGTAGCGGCGGGTTTCCCCCGGGAGCGTGCCGTCGCTGCGGTCCAGGTTTCCAGGCCCCCAGTTGTAGGCCGCGAGGGCCGAGTCGAGGTCCCCGTCATAGCGGTCGAGAAGCTGCCTCAGGTAGCGGGTTCCCCCCATGACGTTCTGCTCCGGGTCGAAGGAGTCGCGCACCCCGAGCTCTTGCGCGGTGGCCGGCATGAGCTGCATCAGGCCCCTGGCCCCGGCGGGTGAGACCGCCTGTGTGTCGAAGTCGCTCTCGGCCCGGATCACCGACCTGACCAACCTCGGCTCCAGGCCGAAGCGGCTCGCGGCCTTCTCCACAATGGCGTCGAGGTTCGCCGAGTCTTCCTTGTAAAGGCTCAGCGCCCGGTTTTTTTCTGGTGCGGCCGGCAGTGGCGGGGACGGTTCGATATTTTGATCCCCGCGGGCCACGGCGCTCCGCAGGTTCTCCAGCCAGGCGGAGGAGGAAAAAGCTCCGCCGCCGCTGTCTCCGTCCGACAGGCCCAGCAGGCCCCGGGACATCTGGAGGCTGACCATCCGGGCCAGTGCCGGGCCGTCCACGGAGGGGGTAAAGCCTTTTTCGCTTTTGCGAAGCAGGGACTCCAGGGCATTTTCGAAGGCGGAATCTTTGCCGTGGCCGCGGTGCGGCGCGCCCCTTTCCGCCGGGAACGCTCCCTTTCCGGGGAGCCCTCTTGCTGGGTTGATCGCCATCCGGTTCTCCACGCCTGTCGGAAAAATGTCATCGCAGGCCGGTTATGGGGACGACCGAATGAAAATGCAGGGAGCGTACCAAACGGGTGGTCACAACGCCCTTTCTCGAGGTCCTTCAGCCGATGGTTTTTTCGCATCGCCGAAGGGCCGACGCTGAGCTGGGGTTAATGGCCATGAGGATTGACACGGGAGAGGGGGTTGGGTTATTTCTAGCAGAAGTGTGTTTCATTAGGTACGTGGGAAAGGGGCTGAAAGTGCGCCGTTTTTCCCCAAAAACGGAGCCCAGTAAAGCGTATGTATGTCCCCGTCCGCGGTAAACTTGCCCTGGCAATGGCTTTCGCCATCTCCTGGGTCGCCTTCAGCCTTTATGTCGCCCTTCCCTGGATCAACGACCTGGCCGAACTCTTTTCCCTGCCCGTGGCCTGGTTTATCGTCGCCGGCATCGCCCTGATTCCGGGATGGGCCAACGCCTTCCTTGTCGCCGGACTCCTGATCGACCACCGGCCCCGCTACTTCATCCACGAGAAACTGCCGCCGGTGACTCTGCTCATCGCGGCCTACAACGAGGAGGGGTGTATTGGCGACACTCTCCGTTCGGTCGCCGTCCAGGACTATCCCGGGGACGTGGAGGTGCTGGTCGTCGATGACGGTTCCACCGACCGGACCCGCGAGGTCGTGGCCGAGACCATCGGGACCCTCGGGGCCGGGAAGAATTTCAGCTTCCGGCTGATTCCGGTCTTTCCCAACGGGGGCAAGGCCAACGCCCTGAACGTCGCCCTCGCCCAGGCCAGTCACGATCTTATTGCTTCGGTCGACGCCGACACCCACCTGTTCAAGGATGCCCTGGCCCGCATCGTCACCAATATCATCGACGGTCCCGCCCATACCGCGGCTGTGGCCGGCACGGTTCTGGCCCGCAACTCGCGGAACAACATGATCACCAAGCTCCAGGAATGGGACTACTTCCTGGGGATCTCCGTGGTCAAACGCATCCAGTCTCTTTACCAGGGGACCCTCGTCTCCCAGGGGGCCTTCTCGGTGTACCGCAGGGAGGCCCTGGAGAAAGCGGGGGGGTGGGCCGATACCGTCGGGGAGGACATCGTCCTGACCTGGGCCTTTCACGAGCTCGGCTACCGGGTGGGGTACGCCGAAAACGCCTTCGTCTTCACCAATGTTCCCGAGACCTATGGTCAGTTCTTTCGCCAGCGCAAGCGCTGGGCGCGGGGGCTGATGGAGGCGTTCCGCTTTCATCCGCGGATCTTCACCCGACCGAGGATGATCACCCCCTTCATCTACCTCAACGCACTCTTCCCCTACCTTGACCTCGTCTTCCTGTGCGTCTTTCTTCCCGGCGTGTTCGCCGCGGTCTTCTTCCAGTATTACGCCATTGTCGGGGTCATGACCCTGCTGTTGCTGCCTCTGATGCTTCTGATCAACGTTTTGATGTTTTTCAACCAGCGGCGCATCTTCCGCCGCTACGGCCTGAAGGTCCGCAAGAACTTTCTCGGGCTTATCCTTTACATGCTGACCTACCAGGTGATCATGTCTCCAGCCAGCATTCTCGGGTACTTCTCCGAATTCTTTCACTTCAAGAAATCATGGGGGACGAAATGATCCGCCTGTCGATGGTTCTGCTGATCACCCTGGTCCTCTTCGCCCAGGGGGCTCACGCCGGCAACCGCGTCACCGGCGGGGTCGAGTTCTCCAGCGACAGCGACGACGCCGATCAGTACGGCGTCTACCTGGGGTACTCGCATCGCTTCGACGACAGTGCCTATAAGCCTGAATGGGGCTTTCGCGGCGGCGTGTTGACTCTCAACGACGTCTCCGGATCGGAACGGTTCAAGGTCCTGGAACTGAACCACCGTTCGGACCTTTCGGAAAACATACACCTCGACCTGAAGGGGAAACTCTACCAAGGTGACGACTGGTCCCCCGCCCTCTATGCGGCCAACCTGGTTTACGGCCCGACCCGCAAGTGGTACGCGGAGGTCTTCGCCGAGCGGGGGATCGTCGACTCGGTGACCTCCGCGCGCCTCGAGTACACGGTCGATACCTACGGCGTCTCTGCCGACTACAACATTACCGACGAGTTCACCGTGGTCGGGGCGCTCTTCACCCAGGACTTTTCCGACGGCAACGACCGGCTCGGCCGGGTCGGGCGCATCGTCTACACGCCGCGCAACCACGACTGGTTCAACGTCCAGCTCAAGGGGCGGGTCCTGGAGAGTGATTTCAACGGCATCGGGTATTTCAGCCCCGACCGGCTCGAGGAATACTTTCTTCTCTTCGGCGCGGCCAAAGCCTTCGGGGGCGACAACTGGGTGATTCGTGGCCTGGCCGGTCCCGGCATCCAGGTGATCGACGACGAGAACAAGGAGGCCTACTGGGCGGAGGCCCGGCTCAAGGGGTGGTTCACTCCGGAGTTCGGCCTGGACACCCGTTTCGGCTGCACCACGGCCCAGGCGACAAGCGAGAGCTACCGCTACTGCTTCGGTCACGCCAACCTGATCTACGCCTGGTGAGGCAGGCCGGACTTGCCTAGACCCGGTTCTTTTTCAGCTCCTCCAGCCCGTAGTGGGTCCCCCGCCAGTCGATCCCCCCTTTCAGGGTGATCACGATCGCCGAGCGCCACAGCACGTAGACGAAGAGCAGGGTCGCCAGGGGCAGGCCGAGGCCGTAGCGGAGCCGGATGCCGTTGGCGGAGGCGCACTCGAAGTAGATCAGGCAGATGGCCCCGACGACGCCCAGGTTGCACCACCAGGTGATCCCCGAGGTCAGCAGGACCGCCGCGAAGGGCCATGCGAAGCCGAGCAGGCAGGCGAGGGTTCCGGCGATCAGCAGAGCCCAGTTGTAGTTCACCCCGGCGAAGGTGTTTTTCTCCAGCCCCCGCACCATCTCCCCCGCCGAAGCGTACCACTCCACCCGCAGCATTCCCCTTCCCGCCAGCAGGTCCTGGCGGAATCTCTTTTTCTTGATCAGCTTGCCGAGTTTCATGTCGTCGTCTGGGCGCATGGCGATCGCCCGGTGCCCTCCTGCGTGTTGGTAGGCCTTCCGGCGCACCATGTTGAAGGCGCCGATGCCGATGTGGGCGCCGCTCTTCGGATTGCGGACGGCCCAGGGCCGGGCGTAGAGGGTGAAGAAAATCATGAAGGCCGCCGCGAAGCAGTTGAGGATCCATCCCTTCATTGCGACCTCCGGCCCAACCGCCAGATGGTCGATGCCGGTGCGCTCCATATAGGAGACAGCTCTGGAGACAGCCGAAGGCTCCATGACCACGTCCGCATCGGTGAAGAGCAGGATGTCCCCCTGCGCCCTTTGCGCGCCGAGCCACAAGGCGTGGTTCTTGCCCAGCCAGCCCGGGGGCAGGTCTGTGACGGTGACGACGTGCAGTTGGGGACCGTTCGCCCCGAGTTCCTCGAGGATGGCGCCGGTGGCGTCTGTCGATCGGTCGTTGACGACGACGATCTCTTTGGCCGGGTAGTCCTGTGCCATGACCGAACTCAGGGCTTCGGCGATGTTGCGCTGTTCGTTGCGGGCGGCGATGATGACCGAAACCGGGGGGCAGACCTTGCAGGGGGCGACGGTCCCAAGGTTCAGGCGGTATCCCCTGCTCCCGAAGAGGGCGGCAGCGAAGGCGGCAAAAAAGCCGAGAGTGCCGAAGGCGAGGGCCGTGAGCAGGGCTGTCATCTCTTCTTGTCCATATAGCCCCGCTTCTTCAGCTCTTCGCGGATCAGACCCTTCTGGCGCGGAGTCAGGCGGGGGGAGGCGAGAAGGTTGTTGATGTCGCTGGGCTTGAGGCGGGGCAGGAAAAGGGTGAACCAGACCGCCGGGGTCTTGCGGTTTTTGAGGATAGCGAGGCGCACGTTGGGCCGGTTTTTCCACCGGGGGTGACGGGCCGCCGCGGAGATCGACGCGGCGGTTCCGTGGGGTCCCTGGAGGAGTTGCAGGATGGAGACTTCTTTCAGCCTGGGATTGGACAGGCAGGCTTCCATCAGGGCCGGGTGGCCTTCCTTGAGGAGTTCGCCCGCAACCGTCGCCGTCGCCCTGCGGGCGAGGGTGATCTTATTGCCCAGTTCGGTCTCGGCCAGGCGCTGGACGATGGCCCTCTCGGCGGCCACGCGCTGATCCGGGGTGACCCCGGGCAGGAAACAGAGGTCAACCAGTTCGAAGAGGTGGAGGTGGGGAAGCAGGCTGCGGACGATCGGCCCGGGGGTGGCCGGGTTCCGGACCAGGGCGACCTTGAGGCGATGGCCGGGGCGCTTCTGCTCAAGTTGGTAGAGCGCCTTGAGCAGGGCATCTGACAGGTCGCGGCGTTTGAGAAGCGCAAGGAGATGTTCTTCGGAGATGTGAGGGTTTTTCAGCGCGGCGCGCAGGACGTCCCCGGAGGAATCCTGCAGTATCGCGAAGAGGGCGTCCCCCCGGGCCGACAGGGCAAGCCGGAGACGCCCGGCCAGGCCCGGGTCGAGGCCGCCTCTATGGTCCGCATCGCTCATGCGTCCATTATGGGATGCGGCCGAGTGCCCGTCAACCTTTGGCGGGAGTATATCCGTATTGGCCGAGGAATTCTGCTTTGAAGGCGGCAAACTCGTTATTCTCGATGGCCTGCCGGGTCCGGCTCATCATGTTCTGGTAAAAGCGGACATTGTGGATCGCCGCGAGGATGGCGGAGAGGATTTCGTTGGCGTTGTACAGGTGGTGCAGGTAGGCCCGGGTAAAGTTGCTGCAGCAGTAGCAGTCGCAGGCGGCGTCGACGGGGTAAAAATCGCGGCGATAGCGGCGGTGGGTGAGGCGGATCTTGCCGCGGCTGGTGAAGAGGGTGGCGCTGCGGGCGTAGCGGGTGGGGATAACGCAGTCGAACATGTCCATGCCCCGCTCGACGCTCTCGAGGATGTCCTCGGGAAGCCCGACCCCCATCAGGTAGCGCGGCTTGTTCTCGGGAAGAAAGGGGGCGGTGTATTCGACCACCTGCTTGAGCAGGTCGAGCCCCTCGCCGACGCTCACCCCTCCGACCGCGTAGCCGGGGAAATCCATGGCGGTCAAGGCCTCGGCGCACTGGCGGCGCAGGTCTTCGTAGATCCCCCCCTGGACGATGCCGAAGAGGGCCTGGTCCGACCGGCGGTGGGTCTTGAGGCATTCTTCAGCCCAGCGCAGGGTCTTCCTGATCGATGTGGCGGCATAGTCGTGAGTCGCAGGGAAGGGGATGCACTCGTCGAAGGCCATGATGATGTCGGCGCCGAGGGCGTTCTGGATGGTCATGGCCTCGGCGGGGCCGAGAAAGATCTCCTCGCCCGTGACCTCGTGACGGAAAAAGACCCCCGTGTCGGTGATCTTTTTTTTCGGCAGTGAAAAGACCTGGAACCCGCCGCTGTCGGTGAGGATCGGCTTGTCCCAGTTCATGAACCGATGAAGGCCGCCGGCTTTTTCAACCAGCCCCTCGCCCGGCTTGAGATGAAGGTGGTAGGTGTTGGAAAGAATGATCTGGGCGCCGGTCTCGTCCACCTGGGTCGGGGTCATCGCCTTCATCGCTGCGTGCGTGCCGACGGGCATGAAAACCGGCGTCTCGATGACTCCGTGGGGGGTGGTCACACGGCCCCGGCGTGCGGCGCTGGTGCGGTCGGTCGTCAAAAGGTCGAAACGAAACATGGGCGGTTCCAGAAATGGTGAGTGGGGACGATGGTTGCGGTCCTGCTTTGCGAAACGAGCTGGGCGAGAACTCTAGCAGAAACGGTAACCTTTGGCAACGAAGGGTTTTAGAGGGAAAGATCGCGTTCCGAGGGGAGGGCAAGGGGGGTGGGAACCCGGTCGAATAGGAGGAGAACAGGGTTTTACAAGGTGCATACTGTATACATATTTTGGTTGACAGCGGCGCTCTGCGGATGGTAGATAAACTCAGTTTTGTCCTGCCAAAGGGCCAGGGTGTTGTGTGTCTCGCTGGTCTTGGCGGGGCCCTTGTATTCAAGTCAATGTCACTTTTTCCCAAGGAGAGAAAAGATGCAGAGTTTCAGCAGTTGGCGGGGACCACCGGTGGTGGATTGGAGATGTCCAGGCGGAAGCGTGGGAACCATTCCCTCGCCCCGGCTGTGAAGGGAGCCTTTGCATACGGCTCAAAACGGTACATCACCGACCCTGATAGACTCTTGAATTTCATTCCAAGGGATTAAAATTATGCTACTTACGAATAGTTCTGTGGGCAGAAAGATCTTGATGGCCTGTACCGGCCTGATCTTGATCAGCTTCATCATCGTTCATCTGCTCGGTAACTCATCGATATTTGCCGGTCCCGACGGCATCAACGCCTATGCGGAGCACCTTCATGCCCTCGGGCCCCTGGTATGGATTTTCCGGCTGGTCATGCTTGCTGTCTTTGCCCTGCACATCGTTATGGGCGTCCAGCTGACCCTGGAAAACCGCGCCGCCCGCCCCGGCAGCTATGTACAGAAGCAGAACCTGCGCACCACCATCGGCGCCCGGACCATGATCTGGTCCGGCCTCGTTCTGCTGATCTTCCTGATCTACCACCTGCTTCACTTTACCGTGCAGGTATCCAACCCGGAGATTTCGGCCCACAACCTGCCGCTCGACGCCATGAACCGGCTCGATGTCTTCTCCATGGTCGTCCTCAGTTTCCAGAAGCTGTTCATCGCCCTCGTCTACGTCGCTGCCATGGTCTTCCTCTTCCTCCACGTGAGTCACGGTTTTGGCAGCTTTTTCCAGACCATGGGGTGGAACAACGACCGGACCATCGACGGGATCGGGATGGCCAGCAAGGCCTTCGGTTTTGTGGTCCTTCTAGGGTACATTGCCATCCCCGTCCTCATTATCGTGGGCTTCGTCAAAATTTAGGGAGATTTCATCGTGATATTAGACGGAAAATGTCCTACCGGACCTATCGAAACTTCATGGGATCGTCACCGTTTCGAATCGAAACTGGTGAACCCCGCCAATAAGCGCAAGTTCAAAGTCCTCGTTGTCGGCACCGGCCTGGCCGGCGGCGCCGCCGCCGCGACCCTTGGCGAGCTCGGCTACAACGTCGAGGCGTTCTGCTACCAGGACAGCGCCCGGCGCGCCCACTCGATCGCCGCCCAGGGCGGGATCAACGCCGCAAAGGCCTACCCGAACGACGGCGACAGCATCTACCGCCTCTTCTACGACACCATCAAGGGCGGCGACTTCCGGGCCCGCGAGGCCGACGTCTGGCGTCTGGCCCAGGTGTCGAACAACATCATCGACCAGTGCGTCGCCCAGGGTGTGCCCTTTGCCCGCGACTACGCCGGTTACCTGGACAACCGCTCTTTCGGCGGCGCCCAGGTTTCCCGGACCTTCTACGCCCGCGGCCAGACCGGCCAGCAGCTGCTGATCGGCGCCTACCAGGCCCTTTCCCGCCAGGTCAAGGCCAAAACCGTCAAGCTCTTCGAGCGCCGCGAGATGCTCGACCTGGTCGTGGTCGACGGGGTTGCCAAGGGGATCACCTGCCGCAACCTGGTCAGCGGCGAGATCGAGTCCTACTGGGGCGACGCCGTGGTGCTCGCCACCGGCGGCTACGTCAACGTCTTCTATCTCTCGACCAACGCCATGGGGTGCAGCGTCACCGCCGCATGGAAGGCCGCCCGCAAGGGCGCTTACATGGCCAACCCCTGCTACACCCAGATCCACCCGACCTGCATTCCGCAGACCGGCGACCATCAGTCGAAGCTGACCCTGATGTCCGAGTCGCTGCGTAACGACGGCCGCTGCTGGGTGCCCAAGAAGAAGGCCGACTGCGACAAGGCCCCCGGCGACATCCCCGAAGGTGACCGCGACTATTACCTGGAGCGCAAGTACCCCTCCTTCGGCAACCTCGCCCCCCGCGACATCGCCTCCCGCGCCGCCAAAGAGCAGTGCGACGACGAGCGCGGCGTCGGCCCCGGCAAGCGCGGCGTCTACCTCGACTACCAGACCGCCATCGACCGGGTCGGCGAGAGCACCATCCGGGAGCGCTACGGCAACCTCTTCCAGATGTACGAGAAAATCACTGACGAGAACGCCTACAAGCAGCCGATGCGCATCTACCCCGCCCCCCACTACTCCATGGGCGGGCTGTGGGTCGACTACAACTGCATGAGCAACGTCCCCGGTCTCTTCGTCCTCGGCGAGGCGAACTTCTCCGTCCACGGCGCCAACCGCCTCGGGGCCTCCGCCCTGATGCAGGGTCTGGCCGACGGCTACTTCGTCATCCCCTACACCATCGGCAACTACCTCGCCACGGTCAAGCCCGGCGTCGTCAAGGACGACCATCCCGCCTTCAAGAAGTCGGTGGAAGAGGTTAAAGCCCATATCAAGAAGCTTCTCTCCATCAACGGCAAGAAGACGGTCAGCGAACTGCACCGCGAGCTGGGCAAGGTCATGTGGGAAAACGTCGGCATGGCCCGTTCCGACGCCAGCCTGAAAAAGGCCCTCAAGCGCATCCCCCAGATTCGCGACGAGTTCTGGAACAACGTGAAGGTCACCGGGAACGCCGATGAGACCAACCAGCAGCTCGAGAACGCCGGCCGCCTGGCCGACTTCCTCGAGTTCGCCGAGATCATGACCAAGGACGCCCTGCACCGTGAGGAGTCCTGCGGCGGCCATTTCCGGACCGAGCATCAGACCGATGACGGGGAAGCCATGCGCGACGACGAGAATTTCACCTACGTCGGCGCCTGGGAGTTCAAGGGGGTCGGCAAGGAGCCCGAGCTCCACAAGGAGCCCCTGAAATTCGAAAATGTCAAACTTGCCGTGAGGAGTTATAAATAATGAATCTGACACTGCACGTATGGCGCCAGAAGGGCCCCAACGCGAAGGGGAAGATAGAGCAGTACGAGGCGAAGGATGTCAGCCCCGACATGTCTTTCCTCGAAATGCTCGACGAAGTCAACGAAGACCTGATCAAGAAGGGGGTCGAGCCGATCATCTTCGACCACGACTGCCGCGAGGGAATCTGCGGCATGTGTTCCCAGGTCATCAACGGCATCCCCCACGGTCCCGAGGAGGAGATCACCGTCTGCCAGCTGCACATGCGGCGTTTCAAGGACGGCGACCACGTCTTCATCGAGCCGTGGCGCTCCCGGGCCTTCCCGGTCATCAAGGACCTGATGGTTGACCGCGGTGCCTTTGATCGCATCATCCAGTCCTACGGCTACACCTCCGCCCACACCGGCGGGGTGCCCGACGGCAATGCCATTCCCATCGCCAAGACGGCCGCCGACGAGTCGATGGACGCCGCCGCCTGCATCGGCTGCGGGGCCTGCGTCGCCGCCTGCCCCAACGCCTCGGCGATGCTCTTCGTCGCCGCCAAGGTTTCGCACCTCGGGGTCCTGCCCCAGGGCGAGGTCGAAGCCGCCCGCCGGGTCCGGGCCATGGTGGAGCAGATGGACGCCGAAGGCTTCGGCAACTGCACCAACCACTACGAGTGTGAGGCCGCCTGCCCCAAGGGGATCAAGGTCAAGTTCATCGGTCGTCTCAATCGTGAGCTGATGAAGGCCCTGCCCAAGGGCAAATAATAATAATCAAGGGGTCGTCTCCGGGAGACCCCTTTTGCTTAGCTCGCATGGAAACATGCTCTGGGGCGAAGGGTCATTCCTTCGCCCCTTTTTTTCGTGCGGAAGTTTCAGTGGACTAATTATCGGCCCCGGGGAGGTGAGGTATGGGTGGCGCACCCGAGCAGTTGCGAGCGGCAGAGTTCTCTTCTTTGATCTTTCGTCTGGAATTTTTGGACGATTTCCATCTGACCGAGGAAGCCTTGTTGCGAATGCGGCGCGATCTCCGGCAGGCCGCCCGTTCAGCCCTTGATATGGAGCCGGGAGGTCGGGAGAGGTTGGCCCTTCTCTTTGAGCCCCCGCTGAGTTCAGATCCGGTCGCACTTCGCCGGTTTCAGCGGCCGGGGCCCCCCTTCGTCATACATCCGCCCGGTTGCGGATTTCCCCATGATTTTGAAATGGGCGATCAGCTGGAATTGCCGGTACTGTTCTGGGGGAACGGGCGGCACCTGGTGGAAGCCTTTGCCAAAGCCCTGAGGGCGCTCGGGCCGGTCGGCTTTCACAGAGGACAGGGGCTCTTCGACCTGGTGGCGGTTGAAGCCGTGGCTTCCGGCGGGGAGAAGGTAAGGATTTGGGACGAGGGGCAGAGGATCGGACGTTGGGTCCTTCCGATTCAAGATGCCCTGTGGTGGCTCGAGGTTCAGGATGACCTGGCGGAGAATGTGGCCATGGACTTTGTCACACCCGCCCGCGTGATGTCCCAGGGACGGCCCCTCTTCCGGGCCAGTTTCTCCCAAATATTCCCCTTTCTGCTGCGCAGGGTGACCTCCATGCTTTTTGCCCATTGCGACCTGGAGGTCGTCAGCGATTCAAGCCCTCTCCTGGCTTCAGCCCGGCAGGTGGAGGTTTTGGAAAGCACCCTGGCCTGGCGGGACTGGCGGGTCCTGGGGGAAGGAGTGAAAGAGCAGGATTTGGGGGGACTGGCCGGATCGATGATTCTGGGGGCAAAGAGCCTCGGGGAGGTCGACTGGGTGCTGAGGCTCGCCTCTCTGTTCAATATTGGCAAGGGGGCGGCCTACGGAGCAGGCCACTTCTCCCTTTCCGGTCGTTCCGCCAGCCGCTAGTGTCCTCAGGTCATGGCTTCTTATGAAGGATGGCGTACGGCTTTTTGCAGGACTTGAAAGCCTCGTAAACCGCGTTATACTTCATTAAAATAGAACATCACTTCGGGGGGAGCTGCCATGACAAATGTGTGGGACGAGCGAAAAAAGGCCCTGGAAAACGAGTTTATCTACAAGCAGGAGAAAGAAAAAATTCAGAAGATGAAGGAGACCGCACGGGAGCAGGTTGTTCGGGAGTGCTGCCGTAACCGTTGCCCCAAGTGCGGGGATCCCATCGACCCCCTGACCTTTCGCGGGGTCCCCCTCGACAAGTGTCCCGGGTGCGGTGGGGTTTGGTTGGGGCCCCGTGATCTGCAGCTGCTCGCCGAGAAGGACCATCGAACCTGGTTCGACAAATGGTTCAAAGGGGAAAAAGACTGAGAGACGGATATATGGTTCAAGGCGGCGGGAATTCCCCGCCGCCTTTTTGTCTTCTGGTCTGGCATAGGGCCCAAGTTGCCCCGTTGTCCTGCCCTGATAGACTGATAAGTGCCCGATATGTCAACCCACTTGTCTCGCCGGCGGAGAGAATATGAATAAAAACGCCTGGAAACAGGTCTTTTTCATCCTCCTGCTGATCCTGGTGTTCAATTACCTGTATGTGACATTCGCGCCCCGGGAACCGACCCTGGTCGCTTCCATCAGTTACAGCCGATTTAAACACGAGCTGAGACAGGACAACCTCCTCGAGGTCACTTTTCAGGGGACGGCCATTGCCGGGAAGTTCAGGGAGGCTATCCTGGTCGGAGACGCGCAGAGGGCCGTTCCCGCCCCCCATTTCATGCAATTCCAGACCACCCTGCCGCCTTTTCAAGACCCCCAGCTCCTCGCAGAGTTAGCCAGCAGGGACGTGGAGGTCCATGTCCTGCCCGAGGAGGAGCCTTCGCCCTGGGCCACGGCCTTGCTCTACCTGATCCCCTGGGTGCTGATCATCGGGGTCTGGTGGTTCATCCTGAAAGGAATGCGTAGCAAGGGGGCGGGCGGAGGCGGGATCATGGGGAGCTTTTCCAAATCGGGGGCCCATCTCTATACCCGGGAGTCCTCCAGCGTGACCTTCAAGGACGTGGCCGGGTTGGAGGAGGCGAAACAGGAACTCGGCGAGGTGGTCGATTTTTTGCGCAACCCGGACAAATTCACCCGCCTCGGCGGGAAGGTGCCCCGCGGCGTCCTTCTGGCCGGACCGCCGGGGACAGGAAAGACCCTGATGGCCAAGGCGGTCGCCGGGGAGGCGGGGGTTCCCTTTTTCTCCATTTCCGCCTCCCAGTTTATCGAAATGTTCGTGGGGGTTGGGGCCAGCCGGGTCCGGGACCTTTTCAACAATGCCAAAAAGAATTCCCCCAGCATCATCTTTATCGATGAACTCGACGCCGTCGGCAGGGCCAGGGGGACCGGTCTCGGGGGGGGGAATGACGAGCGGGAGCAGACCCTCAACCAGCTTCTGGCCGAACTCGACGGCTTCGAGACCCACGAAGAGGTCATTGTCATGTCGGCCACCAACCGGCCCGACGTTCTCGATTCGGCCCTGTTGCGCCCGGGGCGCTTCGACCGGCAGGTTGTCCTCGACCGGCCCGACTGGCGGGCGCGCCTCGGCATTCTCAAGGTCCACACCCGTCGCATTCCTCTCGGCGATGACGTCGATCTGGAGTTGATCGCCCGCGGCACCCCGGGGATGTGCGGGGCCGACCTTGAGAACCTGACCAACGAGGCCGCCCTGATCGCCGCCCGGGAGGATCGGGAGTTGGTCGTTATGGATCACTTGGAACGGGCCAAGGACAAGGTGCTGATGGGTGCGGAGCGCAAACTCTTCCTTTCCGAGGAGGAGAAGCGGATCACCGCCTATCATGAAGCAGGCCATACCATCGTGGCCAGGAATCTGCCCGGTGCCGATCCCATCCACAAGGTCACCATCATCCCCAGGGGGCAGGCTCTGGGGATGACCCAGCAACTACCACAGGACGATCGCTACCACTACGGCCGGGGCTACCTCATGACCCGCATCGGGGTCAGCCTCGGCGGGCGGGCCGCGGAAAAGGCTGTGTTCGGCGAATTCTCCACCGGTGCTCAGAGCGACCTGAAGCAGGTGACGGAACTGGCGGAGAAGATGGTGTGCCAATGGGGGATGAGCGAGAAGATCGGCCCGGTCACCTTCAACCGTGGCGAGGAGCATCCTTTCCTGGGGCGGAAGCTGGCGGCGGAGAAGACCTTTAGCGAACAGATGGCCTGGCTGATCGACCAGGAGATCGAGAAGCTCATAAAGAAAGGGGAGCAGACCGCCGATATGATTATTGGTGAGAATCGTTCGGGCCTGGATGCGTTGGCAGAGGCCCTGCTGGAAGAGGAAGTTTTGGGAAAAGACCGTGTAGAAGAGGTCCTCGGCCGGGTCGAAACCGATTCCGAGACGGGAACCCGGACCTCCCCAGTGGAGGAGCGCGGTGGTTCGCATGGGCAGGTCTCTGCCGGGGAGGAATGATATGGGAGTGGTTTTCTGGATCGTTGCCGTTGGGGTTGTCGTTTTCGGCTATTTTTCCTGTCGAAAATTAAAGGACCTTGAGGAGGAGATCCGCGGCGAGTTGAGGGAGTGTGTCTCGAGTGAACCAGAAACAGAGATCGTAAAGGACGGTTCAGACGGTGGTGGTGCCGAGGCCGCAGGGCCTGAATCCGACCGCGAACCGCCTCCGATAGTTGTCCCAGAGGACCCGGTCCAGACGACCATCGAGGAACGTATCCTGGAGGTCTTGCGGGAGCACCCCGGCATCTTGCAGACCGATCTGTATCCGCTCTTTCCCAACGAACCCCGGCGGCGCTTTCAGGGCCTTCTTCGGGAGATGGATGCCGCCGGGGCTCTCAGCCGAATCCGGGAGGGCGGAACCTTTCGGCTCCATCCCGGAAAGTAAGAAAAAGGAATGCACAAAACGCGCAAAAGGTGGACCGAAATCCGCCGCTCTATAACGCAGATCCGGCCAGGAGGCGGGAAGGGGCGCAAAGATTGACGATCTGAGAATCGGGCGTGGTATTCCCCTGTTTTGAGCTTTGCATCACAGGTCTGCGTCCCCAGGGGAAAACATTTCGTTTGGGTTGAAGGACATAAAAAAGCCCGCGGCACGCCGCGGGCTTTTTTATGTCCGTTGGGGCAGGGTTACTTGCGGGCGAGATTGTAGAAAACATCCCGGCCGGCGAAGACGGCCACGTCATCCAGCTCGTCCTCGATGCGCAGCAGCTGGTTGTACTTGCACACCCGGTCGGTGCGGCACAGGGAGCCGGTCTTGATCTGGCCGGCGTTGGTCGCGACGGCGAGGTCGGCGATGGTGGTGTCCTCGGTCTCGCCACTGCGATGCGAGACGACGGAGGTGTAGCCGGCGCGTTTGGCCATCTCGATCGCCTCGAGGGTCTCGGTGAGGGTGCCGATCTGGTTGACCTTGATGAGGATGGAGTTGGCGATCCCCTTCTCGATCCCTTCCTTGAGGATTTTGGTGTTGGTGACGAAGAGGTCGTCGCCGACGATTTGGATCTTGTCTCCGAGCTTCTCGGTCATCAGCTTCCAGCCGTCCCAGTCGTTCTCGGCCATGCCGTCTTCGATGGAGATGATCGGATAACGCTCGACCAGGTCCTCGTAAAAGGCCACCAGTTCGGCGGCGCTCTTCTTCGGCTGGGCCTCGTTCGCCAGCAGGTAGGTGCCGTCCTCGTAGAGTTCGCTGGAGGCGACGTCGAGGGCCAGCAGGACATCGTTGCCGGGCTTGTAGCCGGCCGCTTCGATGGCCTCCATGATGACCTGCAGCGCCTCCTCGTTGCTCCCGAGGTCGGGGGCGAAGCCGCCCTCGTCGCCGACTGCGGTGTTGTAGCCCTTGGCCTTGAGGACGTTCTTGAGGGCGTGGAAGATCTCGGCGCCCATGCGGAGGGCTTCGCTGAAGGAGCCGGCCCCGGCAGGCATGATCATGAATTCCTGGATGTCGACGTTGTTGTCGGCATGCTCGCCACCATTGATGATGTTCATCATCGGCAGAGGCAACTCTTTGGCGTTGGTCCCTCCCAGGTACTGGTAGAGGGGCAGACCGGCTTCCTCGGCGGCCGCCTTGGCGCAGGCCAGGGAGATGCCGAGCAGGGCGTTGGCTCCGAGGTTGCTCTTGAAATCGGTGCCGTCCATGTCGAGGAGCTTGCGGTCGATGTTCGCCTGGTCGGAAGCGTCCCATCCGATGAGGGCGTCGGCGATCACCTCGTTGACGTTGGTGACGGCTTTCTGGACACCTTTGCCCAGGTAGCGGGATTTGTCGCCGTCGCGCAATTCAAGCGCCTCTCGCTCGCCGGTCGAGGCACCGCTCGGTACCGCAGCCCGGCCCATGGCCCCGCTCTCCAGAAGAACTTCCACCTCGACGGTGGGATTTCCACGCGAATCGAGAATCTCTCTGGCGTGAATATCGACAATTTCGCTCATGACAACCCCCTTGTAGAAAAAAATTGTCCCGGGTCTCCCCGGGTTGTCGGACCTATTTATAACATAATGGGGTTAAATGAAAAGCCCCTTTTCGCCATTCTGCGGTTTTGCAACGTGTGAAAATAATTGCTTTCGACGAGCTGCGATGATAACAT
Source organism: Desulfuromonas sp. (assembly GCF_002868845.1). NCBI lineage: Bacteria > Pseudomonadati > Thermodesulfobacteriota > Desulfuromonadia > Desulfuromonadales > Desulfuromonadaceae > Desulfuromonas > Desulfuromonas sp. The sequence goes on along the minus strand of NZ_PKUB01000009.1, from coordinate 27,810 downwards.
TTAAAGCTTGAATTGCTGCCCAAACCAAGGATAGCTTTTTGAATAAGAGCAACACCCCGGGGCGTTTTGCCGCCGCCGACCAAAAATTGGCCAACCTTCTGTTTGGCCAACAGAATGCCAACCTGAAGCAGATTGAACGGCTTTTGGGTGTGCGCATCGGTTCCAAGGGATGTGAAATTCATATCCAGGGGGAGCGGTTTCAGGCGCATCTGGCCCAGCGGCTGCTGGAGGAACTCCACGGCCTGTTGCAGGAGGGCTATCCTCTTTATCCGGCCGACATCGGGTATGCCCTGCGCATTCTAAGCGCCGATTCCAATGCCCGCCTCAAGGATATTTTTCTCGACACCATCTTCATTTCGGCCCGGAAAAAGATCATCACCCCAAAGAGCCTGGCGCAAAAGACCTATATCGACGCCATCCGGACTAACGACGTGGTTTTCGGAATCGGTCCGGCGGGAACGGGAAAGACTTATCTTGCGATGGCGATGGCGGTTTCCTGCCTGGCCAAGAAGGAGGTCAGCCGCATCGTGCTTGTGCGTCCGGCGGTCGAAGCGGGAGAGAGGCTCGGTTTTCTCCCCGGGGATATCGCCGAGAAGGTCAACCCGTACCTGCGCCCTCTGCACGACGCGTTGTTCGACATGATGGACTTTGAGAAGGGGCAGGCACTGATCGACAAGGGGGTGGTAGAGGTGGCTCCTTTGGCCTTTATGCGGGGGCGTACCCTGAACGACGCCTTCGTCATTCTCGACGAGGCTCAGAACACCACCGCGGAGCAGATGAAAATGTTCCTGACCCGGCTCGGCTTCGGAAGCCGAGCCGTCGTTACCGGTGATGTCACCCAGATCGATTTGCCATCCGGGCGTCTCTCCGGACTCGTTCAGGCCGTTGAGGTCCTCAAGGGGGTCAAGGGGATTCACCACAACTTTTTTTCCGACCGCGACGTGGTCCGTCATCCTATCGTGCAGAGCATTGTGCAGGCCTACGAAAGGGCTCGCTCGTCATCCGTAAAAGTGAAGACCGATTGATGACCAGGAATGATCGCAAGCAAGAACCCGGTGGACGCAAGACACGGAGGTCTTCGTCCGCCGTGAGGCGTTTTCTCTTCTTGGGAGAGCGCCAGCAGAGGCATTTGCTCTTGGTTCTGCTCGCTCTGGTTCTTACCGTGATTATCATTCCCAAGGGGGGGTTCGTTCCCGACTATTATCAGCCGGGGGATATCGCCTCGCGGGACATCAAGGCCCCCCGGGAAATGCTCGTCGCGGACCAGCCCCTCACTGAAAAAAAGCGGCTTGAAGCCGAAGAGGCTGTTCTCCCCCTTTACGATTTCGACCCGCAGACCGGCCAGGAAATCCCCGGCAAGATCGAGGCGGCCGTCAGCAGGCTTCAGGGCGGCCTGTTGGGAGCCGCAACAGAGAACCTGGTGGAGGATCTTCAGGGTCTTCTGGGGGTCAGCCTTGAAGATTCCGAAATGGGCGCTTTGAGGGCCTTTGCCGTGACTCCTGCCGGTCAGGAGGCTCTCCCGGCGGAGGCGACACCCGAGGCCAGTGAACGACCTGCGGTCGAACAACCAACCGGATCCGACGCGGCAAAGCCCGGTCCCGATCCCCTTTCGGGCCTGCGCCAGGCGATGGTTCAGACCCTGGGGCGCAAGGTTGTAGGCAACCTCCAGCTTTTCCAGGCCGATCGTTCTAGAGGGGTTATCATTCGCAACCTGGTCAGCCGGACCGAGGCCGAGGGGAACAACCTGGAGAGCGTCATCGGGTTGGGCGACGCCCAGGACCTGTTGCGTGACAGGCTGAAGCAGATTGAAGGCCTGTCGGACGATCAGCGCAGGGGAGTGACCTCCCTGGTTCAGAAGCTGCTGCGGCCCAACCTGACCTTCAACAAGAACGAGACCGAGGATCGCAAGCGCCAGGCGCGCGAGGCGGTCAAGCCGGTCCTGTTTCAAGTCAAGAAGGGCGAGATGATCGTCCGGGAGGGCGAGCGGGTCAACGAGGGGCAGATCAAAAAGCTCAAGGCCCTGAGTCAGCTGGGCAACCATTACAGCACCCTGAGGACCGGCGCCGGGCTGTTTCTCTCAATTCTGCTGCTGTCTTTCGTCGGACACCGGTTCGCCCGGCGCAATATCCGGAAGTACCATCCCAACACCCGGGATCTTCTGTTCCTGGTCACGACCTTCATCGGGCTGTTCGGCCTCATCAAGCTCGCTATATTTATCTCCACTGCGCTGGAAAGCGCCTTCCCCTACGTCGATTCGGCGAGCTACTACTATCTCTTCCCCTTTGCCGTCGGGACCATGCTGGTGAGGATCGTCCTCAACTCGGAAGTGGCCCTTGTTTTCGCCCTCGTCTCTTCGCTGCTCATGGGCGTGCTGTTCGGCAACAGCCTTTTCATCGCCATCTATGCCCTGGTCGGAAGCATGACCGCGGCTCACTGGGTTCGGCACTGCAAGGAGCGCACGACTCTCTACAACGCAGGGCTGAGGCTCTCGCTCATCAACGCTTTGCTGATCCTGGGCATCCATCTCCTGGCGGGACGGGCCTTCGACGTGCAGCTGCTCTACAAGCTCGGCTTCGGTCTGGCGGGCGGTCTGTTCTGCGCGGTGGTCGTCACCGGGACCATTCCCCTCGTGGAACACCTTTTCAAGTACACCACAGACATCAAGCTCCTCGAGCTGGCCAACATGAACAAGCCGGTTCTTCGGGAGTTGATGATTCAGGCCCCGGGCACCTATCACCATTCCATTATCGTGGGGAACCTTGTGGAGACGGCGGCCGAGGCGATCAACGCCAACCCCCTTCTGGCGCGGGTGGCCGCTTACTATCACGACATCGGCAAGATTCGCAAACCCCTGTATTTCGTTGAAAACATGGGCGGAGGGGAGAACAAGCACGACAAACTCGCTCCCTCCATGAGCGCCCTTATTCTCATGTCTCACGTCAAGGACGGTGTCGAAACCGCTCGGGAGAACAGGCTCGGTGAATCCCTGGTCGATATTTTACGCCAGCATCACGGGACCGCGCTGATCAAGTTCTTTTTCGACAAGGCCAAGAATAACGAGGACCCCGAGGTTCAGCAGGTCAACGAGAGGGATTATCGCTACCCCGGGCCCAAGCCCCAGACCCGCGAGGCGGCTCTTATCATGCTCGCCGATGCGGTGGAAGCGGCCAGCCGGACCCTGCCTGACCCGACCCCCGCACGCATTCAGGGCATGGTTCAGAAAATTATCAACAATATCTTCATCGACGGCCAGCTCGACGAATGTGAGTTGACCCTGAAGGATTTGCACAACATCGCCAAGAGTTTCAACCGTATTCTGGCGGGGATTTTCCATCATCGCATCGATTACCCCGAGCCGGCCTACAAGGGGCGGGAAAACGAACCTGTCAGGAAGAAGAACGTTGATGATCCACATCGAGAACAGGCAAAAGAACCTAAGGTTAAAGACCCAGGCCCTGGAAAAGGTGGCGGGGAGGATCTTAAGCGCCTTGGGATGTCCTGACGCCGAGATCTCTGTCGTCATCGTCGACGATGAGGAGATCCGGAGCCTCAACCGGGACTACCTCGGGCGGGACCGTGCCACCAACGTGATCTCCTTCGCCATGCAGGAGGGGGAGGGGGCCGGGCTTCATCCCGAGGTGCTCGGAGACGTGGTGATTTCCGCAGAGACTGCGGACCGGCACGCCCGGGAAGCGGAGCTTCCCTTCGAGAGCGAACTCTATTTTCTGCTGCTGCACGGCACCCTGCACCTGCTGGGATTCGACCACGAGCGGGGAAGCGCCGAAGAGGCGAGGCGCATGGAGGCCAAGGAGGAGGAGGTTTTTGACCTTATTCGTGAGGAATTCCTGCCTGCCTGAACTGGCGCCGAGATGAAGCCCACCAACTGGTTGGAGAGCGTTAATTGCGCCATCGATGGCGTGATATGGGCCGTCCGTACCCAACGGCATATGCGCTATCACTTTTTCGCCGCCATGGTGGTACTTCTTCTTGCCATGTGGCTGCGGGTTTCGGCCCTCGAATTCACTCTGCTCGCCCTCGCCGCCACCCTGGTGCTCTGTGCCGAACTGGTCAACACGGCCCTTGAGGTGGTCGTTGACCTTGTCTCGCCCGACTACCATCCCTTGGCTCGCCGGGCCAAGGACGTGGCGGCCGGCATTGTCCTTGTGGCCAGCGTCGGTGCCGTGGTCATGGGCTACCTGATCCTCTCCGGGCATCTTTTCCCGAGCCTGAAAGGTGAAGAAGAAGGGGCCTGGCAGGCCCCGGGGGAACTGGCGATCGTGTCGCTGCTGGCGGTGACGATCGTGGTGGTTCTGCTCAAGGCCCGCAGCGGGGGCGGGGCTCCATTGCACGGAGGGATGCCGAGCGGTCATTCCGCCATGGCCTTCTGCATCGCCACCGCAATGATGCTTTCCGGGGCGGGTACGCTTCTGTCGCTGATGGCCATATCCCTGGCTGCCATGGTCAGCCACAGCCGGCTGCTCCTGGGAATCCATTCCCTGCGGGAAGTTCTGGTCGGCGGCGTCCTCGGCATCATGGTCCCCCTGATCTTCTACCTGTTCCTGGGCTGACGAGGACCTTCGGCCCCGGGGCCGTTACTTTTTTCATTTTTAAGGAGGAGGTTTTTGGACGACGACAGTTCCAACGGTAAAACCGGGGCCTGGTTGCAGGAGTTGCAGCGGGTCCTTTTCGGCCGCCGGCGGGTCCTGACGGAAAAGGACCTTCAGGAGGTCATCAGCGAGTCTGAAGAAGAGGGGATCATCAACGAGGATGAGGGGGACATGCTCCACTCCATCTTCGAGTTCGGCGAGACCATTGTGCGGGAGATCATGGTGCCTCGCACCGACATGGTCTGCTGCAGCATCACCACTTCTCTGGATGAACTGGTGGAGGCCATATTGACCTCCGGGCACTCTCGGATCCCCGTTTACGAGGGCTCCGCTGACCGGATTGTGGGACTGGTCTATGCCAAGGACCTTTTGAAATACTGGGGGAACAGGGCCCAGGATATCTCCGTCGGTGAGGTCATGCGCACTCCTTACTTTGTCCCCGAGACCAAAAAGATCGAAGAGCTGCTCCAGGAATTTCGCACCAAGCGGGTCCACATGGCTATTGCCGTCGATGAGTATGGCGGCACCTCGGGCCTGGCGACTATCGAGGATCTCCTCGAGGAGATCGTCGGGGACATCCAGGACGAATACGATCTGGAGGAGTCGTGGCTGCAGGATGAGGGCGACGGAGCGGTTCAGGTCGATGCCCGCCTCAATATCGAGGAACTGGAGGAGCATTTCGGAATCCACATTCTACGGGAAAAATTCGACACGGTTGGCGGTTACCTTTTCCACCTCCTTGGGCACGTGCCCCGGGCCGGGGAGGAGATCGGGGACGGCGGCCTGGTCATGACCGTGTTGGAGTCGGACGAGCGAAAAATTCACCGGGTGCGGATTCGTCGGACGGACCAGAGCCTCCCGGAGCAGGGGGAGGGCTGATTTCCATGGGTCGTTTTCTTCCCGATCGCACCAGCTGCCTGGCCCTTTTATCGGGCCTGCTGCTGGCCATGGCCTTCCCGCGTCCCGATGTCGCCAGCCTCGCATGGGTCGGGCTGGTGCCGCTATTTCTTGTCATGGACCGGCGCCCCTTTCGCAGCGGCTTTGTCGCCGGAGTCGGCTTTTTCGGCCTGGTCCTCTATTGGCTGAACATTGTCATGACGAACTACGGGAAGCTCCACCCGGTGTTTTCCGTCGTCGCATATCTGCTCCTGGTCGGCTATCTGGCCCTTTTTTTCGGCGCCGCCACCTGGGCCTCCTGCCGCCTGAAAGAAAAACTCGACCTGTCCCCCGTCTGGACTCTGCCGGTGTTCTGGGTGGGCCTCGAGTTCCTGCGTTCTTTTCTGCTGACCGGTTTCCCTTGGGCCACCCTCGGTTATTCCCAGCAAAGTCACCTTCACATCATCCAGTCGGCAGACCTGTTCGGGGTCTACGGCCTCAGTTTCCTCCTGGTGCTGAGCAACGGGGTTCTGGCCAGCTGTGCACGGTCCCTGTGGGAGCGGCAGCCAGGATATCTTCCCTGGCCGGCCCTGGTCCTGACGGTCTGCCTTTTTGCAGGCAATCTCGGGTACGGTCACTTTCGTCTCGGACAGGGGCTTGACGACAGGAATAAAACCCTGCAGACATCCCTCGTCCAGGGGAACATCGACCAGTCGGTTAAATGGGATCCTGCCCACAAGGCCTCCACCGTGAGCACTTATGGCCGGCTTTCCCGGCAAGCCGCCGCCGACGGTCCCCTCGATTTGATCGTTTGGCCGGAAAGCGCGACTCCTTTCTATTTTCAGAACGGGGGGCCCCTCTCTGCCAGGGTCGAATCGGTCGCTCGAGGAACCGGGGCCCACTTGCTCTTCGGCAGCCCCGCCTACGAGGTGCTCAATCGCCAGAACCGTTACCTTAACAGCGCCTTTCTCCTCTCCGGGGAGGGCCGAGGACTCGGGCGAAGCGACAAAGTGCACCTGGTTCCCTTCGGAGAGTATGTGCCCCTCGGGCGCTTTCTGCCCTTTATCGACAAAATGGTTGTCGGAATCGGCGACTTTTCCCCCGGCGCGGTCAGCCCCCTTCCCCTGAACGGAGAGAGTCTCGGGGTTCTGGTCTGCTTCGAGGGGATATTCCCCGAATTGGCCCGTGATTTTGTTCGGCAGGGGGCCGATGCCCTGGTCAACATTACCAACGACGCCTGGTTCGGCCGTTCTTCGGCCCCTTTTCAGCATCTGGCCATGACCCGCTTTCGGGCCGTTGAGAACCGGGTCTGGGTCGCTCGGGCCGCCAACACGGGAATCACGGCCTTTATTGCACCCTCGGGCCGCATCTCAGAGCGCACGAAGTTGTTCGAAACGGCCTTTTTGAACGGTTCGATCGGCCTCGGTGCCGATCCGACTCTTTACAATCGGATCGGAGACCTCGGCCCCGTCCTTTGCCTTGTGCTGGGGCTGTGGTGGCTGGTCCGGACCCGGCGCCGGCTTGCCATCCCCTGAAGAGGCCGAGGCGCAGCGGCCGATGGGGAGGGAGAAATGTGCATCGAGGCTTGTTCTGGCCGCGCCGACTCGTTATAATCCCCACGTTTTGATCGATTTGATAAAGGAGAGTTGCCATGTTTCGCGAGGAGAATGAAACCCTGAAGGATCTCCAGCTCAAGCTCGAAGAGCTGAGGGGGTATCTTTGACATAGACGCCAAGAAAGAGCGCGTCGCCGAACTGGATACAGAGAGCGCCAAGCCCGATTTCTGGGATCAGGGCGAAAAGGCCCAGGATCTTCTCAGGGAGCGGACCTCTTTGCAGAAGCAGGTGGAGACCTGGGAGGGGGCTTTCGGGCAGCTTGAAGACCTGCAGGTTCTTGTGGAGCTGGGGGGAGAGAGCGAGGACCAGGCGTCCCTGGACGAGGTTCGAGATGTGCTGCCGTCCCTGGAGAAGACCGTGGCCCGGATGGAGTTCGCACGGATGCTTTCCGGCGAGCACGACGCCAATAGTGCCATCCTCAGCATCAACGCCGGCGCCGGCGGGGCGGAGGCCCAGGACTGGACCGAAATGCTGTTGCGCATGTATCTGCGCTACTGCGAGAAGAAAGGGTTCAGCACGGAAATAACCGATTATCAGGATGGGGACGTGGCTGGGATCAAGGGGGTCACCATCGCTGTCCAGGGAGACTATGCCTACGGCTACCTGAAGGCAGAAATGGGCATCCATCGCCTTGTTAGAATCTCCCCTTTCGATGCCAGCGCCCGGCGCCATACCTCGTTCGGTTCGGTATTCATCTTTCCCGAACTCTCCGACGAAGTCGACGTGGAGGTCAGCGAGAAGGATCTCAAGGTCGATACCTACCGCGCCAGCGGAGCGGGCGGTCAGCACGTCAACAAAACCGATTCGGCCATTCGTATCACCCACATCCCCACAGGCGTCGTTGTCGCCTGCCAGAACGAGCGCTCCCAGCACAAGAACCGGGCGGTGGCGATGAAGCAGCTCAAGGCCCGGCTTTATGAAATGGAAGTGCGCAAGAAAGAGGAGGAAGCCGCGGTCCTGACCGGTGAGAAGAAGGATATCGGTTGGGGAAGCCAGATTCGCTCCTACGTCCTGCATCCCTACCGGATGGTGAAAGACCATCGCACCGGTTTCGAGGTCGGCAATACCGATGCGGTGCTCGATGGCGACTTGGACGGATTCATCGAGGCATACCTGCTGCAGAAGAAATGATCTTTACCCTGCCGAGAGGTTTACGGATGCAAAATCTGATTATTTTCAAAAGGCTGCTGGCGATTTTCGCGGTCGCTTTCCTCGGTCTGTCCAGCGGTTGCTCCGACGAGAGCAACGGTGACCTGACGCCGCCGGAACTGACGCTCGATAAAACCGGCGAACGTTCGACCCTGGTTCGATTTGTCGACCTCGCCGGAGACGTGGAAGAGGGGGCGGCCGTGGATGTCAGGATAGAACCCGACGCCACCGTCGGAGAGGTCGATCAAAGCGAACAGGGGCGATGGACGTGTTCTCTGTCGGACCTCGATGTCGGGACCAGCACCGTCATCGTCTCGGCGGAGGATGAGGCGGGGAACCTCTCCAGTCTCACCTTTTTTCTGACCTACGACGGGTTCGCCCTGGACGAGTTGGTCTCGCCGACGGTGGAGAGGGCCCAAACCCTGACCGGGACCTACGATCCTTACAATGTGGGCTCGATCCAGGTTGCCTTGAAGGGCGAAGAGCCCGGGGCGGCCGATCTTGAAAGTTCCGACGGCACCTGGTCGTTTTTGCTTGAGGGGCTTGCCGACGGTGAAAACAAGGTCACCCTCGAGGCATTCGAGGACGAAAATGCGACGAGTTCCCTGCGCTCCCTCAAGGTGGAAATAACTGTTCAGGCTGTGACCATAGACGTTGTCGACGATCTCACCAATCAGTCGGAGCAGACCATCAGCGGCTCCTTCGACCCCTCTCAGGTGGATGCCGTTCTGGTGAAGATCGACGGGGGCGAAGAGCTGCCGGCGACCGTGCAGGACGGCGGCTGGAGCTACCTTGTCGCCGGGCTGGACGAGGAAGACACCTACGATGTCTCTGTTGTCGCGAGAAAGGACGGGCAGAAGGTCGTGACCGAAAAGACGGTCATCACCCTCGACCTGACCGCCCCCTTCGCGGAGGAGACGAACCCCAGGGAGGGGGCCGTCGATGTCGAGGCGGAGACGGACATCAGCGTTCTGCTCAGCGAGTCCCTCGATCCGGACACCTTTGGGGAGAGATCCCTTGTGATGGTGGACGCAGGAGGGAACGAGGTCGATGGGCAGGCCGCGTACAGCGAGATATTCCGGGTCGCCATCTTTACCGTCGCTGAAGGTCTCGCCCTGGACAGCGGCACAACCTATACGATGAGTTTCGGCGAGGGGATCACCGATCTCGCAGGGAATCCGCTGGACGATTTCTCCTGGTCCTTTACAACGGCCGAAGGCTCTCCCTGAGGGGCCGGCGTTCGTTGGGTATCTGATCCCCCGAGGAAATTTTCAATGGCCGTTCGAGGGGTGCCCGCCGTCCTTGTTAGACCTTGACTTGCCTACCCCCCCGGTATAAGGTACGTCCCCGGATAAATCCGGACGAAAGGTGTTGGAATCTATGGAAGAACGCAATGAACTGGTGAGACAGCGCCTCGCAAAGATCGAGGACCTTCGCGGCCAGGGGCTCAACCCCTATGCCAACGATTTCCCCGTCAGCCATACCACCGCGGATGTCCTCTCCGCCCATGAGCAACAGGATGACGCCGCTCTGGAAGATTGTGCCGATCGCTACGTCCTCGGCGGGCGCATCATGGCCCGGCGCGACTTCGGCAAGGCGGCCTTTATCCAGCTCCAGGACCGCAACGGTCGCCTCCAGATCTATGTGGCCCTCAATCAGGTCGGGGCCGAGGTGTTTGAGCAGTTTCGCAAACTCGACCTGGGGGATATCGTCGGCGTAGCCGGGACCCCCTTCCGGACCAAGACCGGCGAGCTTTCCCTGCGCGCCGAGACGATCCGTATCCTGACCAAGTCGATGCAGCCCCTTCCCGAGAAGTGGCACGGGTTGACCGACGTGGAGACCCGCTACCGCCAGCGTTATCTCGACCTCATCGTCAACGCGGAGGTCCGGGACGTGTTCCAGAAGCGCAGCCGCATCATCAGCCTCATACGCGACTTCATGGTGGGGAACGATTTCCTCGAGGTCGAAACGCCCATGATGCAGCCCATTGCCGGAGGGGCGACGGCCAAACCCTTCACCACCCACCACAATACCCTGAAGATGGACCTCTTCCTGCGCATCGCGCCGGAACTCTACCTGAAGCGTCTTGTGGTCGGCGGGTTCGATCGGGTCTTCGAGATCAATCGCAATTTCCGCAACGAGGGCATCTCCATACAGCACAATCCCGAGTTCACCATGATGGAGTTCTACCAGGCCTATGCCACCTACGCCGACCTCATGGATTTCACCGAAAGACTGATCTGCCACGTGGCCCAGGAGGTTGTGGGCAGTCTCGTCTTTAACTACGGCGGAAAAGAAGTCGATCTCACCGCCCCGTGGGACCGCCTGACGGTGCGTGAGGCGATTGCCAAGTACGGCGATATCTCCATTGATGACCTCGAAGACCGGCAGGCATGCCTTGACTACGCCGGACGTCTGGGGCTGGAGCTGGACAAGGCGATCGGCCACGGCAAGCTACTCACCGAGCTTTTCGATGCCGTTGCCGAACCCAACTTGTGGAACCCGACCTTTATCACCGAATACCCCACCGAGGTGTCGCCCCTTTCGAGAAGAAATGACGCCAATCCGGACGTGGTCGACCGCTTCGAGCTGTTCATCGTCGGGCGGGAGCTGGCCAATGCGTTCTCGGAGCTCAACGATCCCGTCGACCAGAGGGAGCGCTTTCTCAAGCAGCTGGCCGAGAAGGAGGCCGGCGACGAAGAGGCCCACGCCATGTACGAGGACTACGTCCGCGCCCTGGAGCATGGTCTGCCGCCCACCGCCGGCGAAGGGATCGGCATCGATCGTCTGGTGATGCTGCTGACCGACGCGCCTTCGATCCGCGAGGTCATTCTCTTTCCCCAGTTGCGGCCGGAAACCAAGTAAGCCTCCCCGTTCCGCCCACGCCGAAGGAGACCCATGGGTTACGAGTGGTTCGTTAGCCAGCGCTATCTGCGGGCCAAGCGCAAACAGACCTTTATCTCGGTCATTTCCTTTATCTCCATTGCCGGGGTGACCCTGGGGGTGGCCGCGCTTATCGTGGTCCTTGCGGTTATGACCGGTTTCCACGACGGTGTGCGCAAGCAGATCCTCGGGAATATTCCTCACGTCCTCGTGCAGAAGCACGGGGGGGAGATCGCCGAATATCCCGAGGCCGTCTCCCGTGTCAGCGATTCTTCTGCTCATGTCATCGGGGCCTCGCCCTTCGTTTCCAAAGAGGCCATGCTCCTGTCCCGAGGCAACGTTGCAGCCGTCAGCGTCAAGGGGCTGGAGCGGGGCAACAAGGTCTTTCAGCAGCCCTTCCTGACAGTCAGGCAGGAGAATGTCGAAGAGCTGCTCTTCACTGAGGCAGAAGGGATGCCGGGCATTGTTATCGGCCTGGACACCGCCACCACCCTCGGTGTTGCAGTGGGCGACCCGGTCAACGTGATTCCCCCCATGTTCACCATCACCCCCTTTGGAATGATCCCGAAGATGAAACCCTTCCGGGTCGTCGGGATTTCCCACCACCGGGGAGGATTCCTCGATACTTTTTACGCTTATGTCTCACTGTCCGAGGCGCAGCGTTTCTTCGATGCCGAGGGGGTGGTGTCGGGCATCGAGGTGGAGGTCGATTCCTTTGACCACGCGAACCTGGTCGCCTCAGAACTGCGCGAGCAATTCGCCTATCCCTTCGTGGTGCGCTCCTGGGAGGATCTCTTCGGTTCCTTCCTTTCGGCGCTGCGCCTGGAAAAGCTCGGCCTGTTCATCGTCCTCGGCATCATTGTCCTTGTCGCCGCCTTCAACATCGCCACAACCCTGATCATGGTGGTGATGGAAAAACACAAGGATATCGCAGTCCTCCGGGCCATGGGGGCGACCGCCAATAGCGTGATGAAGATTTTCGTTCTGGAGGGGCTCATTATCGGCACTGTGGGGACCGCCCTCGGGACGGTGCTCGGACTGCTCCTGGCGAAAAACGCCGACCCCATTATCAAGGGGCTGGAAGGCCTTTTCGGAGTCAAGATCTTTGATCAGTCGGTTTACGGCATGGAGCACTTCCCTTCCGTGGTCAACCCCGGCGACGTGGTCATGGTGACCCTGGTGGCCATGACCATCTCTCTGCTGGCGACGATCTATCCGGCCTGGCGGGCGGCGAGGATGGACCCTGCCGAGGCGTTGCGATACGAATAGCCGTTTGGTGGGAGCGGTTGGGGTGGCAAAGACGGGACCGACTCGGGAAAAGGCATCAAACCGTGGTAAATGCGATGATCGAAGTCGAAAATCTATCCAAAAGCTTCGTTTCCGGCACCTCACAGGTGGACGTGCTGCGGGACGTTGTATTGAGCATCCGCGAAGGTGAGCGCATCGCCGTGGTCGGTGCCTCCGGCGCCGGCAAGACGACCCTGATGCATACTCTCGGTGCCCTCGACCAGCCCACCGCCGGCCGGGTTCTGTTCGAAGGTAAAGACATTTTCTCGCTTCGGGGTCCCGACCTGGACGGTTTCCGCAACCGGACCATCGGCTTCGTCTTCCAGTTTCATCAGCTTCTCCCCGAGTTCTCCGCCCTTGAAAACGTCATGATGCCTGCTCTGATTGCACGCCAGGCGCCCCGCATGGCCCAGACAGCCGCCGAGGCCCTGCTTCGTGAGGTAGGGCTCGGTCATCGCCTCTCCCACAAGCCGGGTCAACTCTCCGGCGGAGAACAGCAGCGGGTTGCCATCGCCAGGGCCCTCGTCATGAAGCCCCGGGTGCTCCTCGCCGACGAACCGACGGGCAACCTGGACAGCGGGACCTCCGACGAGATCTACCACCTCCTTCAGCAGCTGCACCAGACCCGGGGGCTGACCATGATCCTTGTCACTCATAGCGAGGTGTTGGCAGGACGGATGGACCGGGTCGTGCGCATGGAGGACGGCCGAATTCTCGGCTAGTTTGGGGTTTACACCCCCTGGTGCATCTCCTATAATGCTCCTTTTTCAATCGACCCGCATCATCGTCAGGGATGGGATGTTCAAGACCGTATTTTTTTCACTTGTCATGCTTGCGGCCCTTGCCGCAGGCGCCGCGGCGCAGAGCCTCTCTATCGGTGAAGTCGCTGTCGAGGGAAACGTCCGGACCGAGAAGAGTTTTATCTTCTCCGTCGTCGGGGTGCAGGCCGGCCAGTCCGTCACTCTCGAGGAGATCGATCAAGACCTCCGGGCCATTTTCAAGCTCGGGCGGTTCGTCGATGTCAGCGCAGAACTCCAGGACCTGGGAGACGCCAAACTCCTCACCTATCGGGTGGCCGAGCGGCACCTCGTTCGAAAGGTCGAGATCTCGGGGAACGATGAGCTTGAACTCGACAAACTCCAACCCCTCGTCGCCATCGATCCGCCTGCCTTTTACAGCCCCCGTGAGGTGTCCAGGGCAGCCGATGCCATCAGGAAAGCCTACCGGGAGGAGGGCTACTATGCCGCAACGGTAGAGCCGCGTCTCGACACCTCCGAAAACAACGAAGCGACCCTTGCCTTTGTCATCGATGAAGGCAACAAGGTCCTGGTGGATCGTATCCGCTTCGACGGGAACGACGTTTTCCCGGCGAAGGAGTTGAAGAAGGCCATGGTCACCAAGGAGCGCTGGCTATTCTCCTGGCTGACCGACCGGGGCACCTTCAACGAGGAGGCACTTCAGGCCGACCTCGAAATCATTGCCGACCAGTACTTCAATACCGGCTATCTCGAGGTCAAGGTGAAGCAGCCCCTGGTGACCTTGAGCGACGACAGAAAGTACATCGACCTTCTTGTCGAGATCGACGAGGGGCAGCAGTACAAGGTCGGAACGGTCGATATCCGGGGCGACCTGATCCGGCCCAAGGAGGAGCTTGTCGACCTGCTCCAGCTCCAGACCGGGGATGTCTTCAGCCGGAGCCGGTTGCGCCAGGACGTCTTCGCCATCAACGACCTTTACGCCGACCGGGGGTACGCATACGTCAACGTCTCGCCCCTGACCAGGCTCGACCCTCTGAAGCGGGAGGTCGTACTCCTGTACGAAGTGGAACAGGGACTGCAGGTCGCTATCGAGAGAGTCCGCATCTCCGGCAATACCAAAACCCGGGACAAGGTGATCCGGCGCGAAACGAAACTGGTCGAGGGTGACCTGTACAGCGCAACCCGGATCAAGGAGAGCCGCAGCAAAATCCGGAACCTCGGCTTTTTCGACGAGGTGAGCGTTGCGACCAGCAGGGGGAGCGATGAAGCTCACATGAATGTCGACGTAGAGGTGAAGGAGCGTCCGACCGGAACCTTCAGCCTCGGCTTCGGGTACTCCTCGGTGGACGGCTTCATCGGCCAGGGGTCCGTCTCCCAGGATAACTTCCTGGGCAGGGCCTTGCGGCTCAACCTCGCCGGCTCCTTCGGCGGAAGCAGCAACACCTACCAGGTCGGCATTTACGAGCCCTACTTCCTTGACAGCAAACTCTCCCTCGGCTTCGACCTGTACAAGACCCGGCGCGATTACGTCGATTTCTCGAAAAAAACCGACGGCGGAGATGTCAAGGTCGGGGTTCCGGTGACGGAAAACACCCGTGCTTTCCTTGTCTATCGATACGAAAACAAGGAGATCTACGACGTCGATGCCGACGCCTCCTTTGTTATCCGCGAGCAGGAGGGGACCTCGACCTTATCCTCGATCCTCGCGTCCCTCAATCGCAACAGCACCGACTACCGCCTCGACCCCTCCTCGGGGGCTGTCAGCGAGGGGTCGGTCGAGTTTGCCGGACTGGGGGGAACGGAAAAATTCAGTAAATACATTCTCGATCACCGGCACTTTTTTCCGGTCAAGTGGGGAACGGTCTTTTCGGTCCACGGTCGCCTCGGTTACATCCAGAAGGTGGGCGGCGAAGAGATTCCCATTGACGAGCGTTTTTTCCTCGGCGGCATCAGCACCCTCCGGGGATTCAAAACCCGGGAGGTTGGCCCCCGGGTGCGCACGGCCATCCAGAGCATCGATCCCGAAACCGGGATTGTCGGCGCGGAAAGCAAGGATTACCAATACATCGGCGGGGACAAGGCCGCCTACATCAACTTCGAATATCTTTTTCCAGTGGCCAAGGAGATGGGTTTGAAGGGCCTGATCTTCTTCGACACCGGGAATGCCTGGGGGGAGGACGAGGACTTCTTCACCGGTATGCGCTATAGCGCAGGCGCTGGTATCCGCTGGTTCAGCCCCATGGGGCCGATGCGTCTGGAGTGGGGTTACAACCTCGATCCCGAAGAGGATGAGGAGCGCAGTCAGTTCGAGTTTTCTCTCGGGCGGTTCTTTTGAGACAATTACCTAAAAAGGAGAGACCCATGAAGCATTTTTCCGCCCTGATTCTGGCCATTGTTTTGTTGGCTGCCGTTCCTGCCTGGACCGCCGAACCCAAGATCGCCTATGTCGACCTGCAGACCGCCCTGAATGAATCGGAGTCGGGCAAGGCCGCCAAGGAGAAGATCGCCCTGAAGGTCAAGCAGTACGAGGGGGTCATCAACAGCAGCCAGGAAGAACTCAAGGCTCTGAAGGACGAACTGGAGAAAAAGGCCCTGCTTCTCTCCGAAGAGGCGCGCGCCAACAAGGAGCGCGACTACCAGCAAAAGGTCAAAGAGTTCCAGCGCTTCACCAAGGACGCGCAGGAGGAGTTGCGGCAGGAAGATGCCGATTTCACCCGCAGGATTCTGGACGGACTTCTTCAGACCGTCGAAGAGATCGGTGCGCAGGAGGGGTACACCCTCATCATGGAGAAGACTGAAAGCTCCATCCTTTATGCCGATCGGGCCATCGACCTGACCGAAAAACTGGTCCACTCCTACAATGCAGCTTTCAGGGCCCAGAAGGGGCAATAAGGTGGCATCGGTACGGCTGAGCGAACTGGCGGAACTGGTCGGCGGCGAGCTCGTCGGAGATGGGGACTTGGAGATTCTCCGGGTGGCCGCCATCGACGAGGCCCGGCAGGGGGAAATCACCTTCTTGGTCAACCCCAAATACGCCGCCCTGCTCGACCAAACCGATGCCTCGGCGGTCATTGTCTTTCCTGGTGTAGAGGTCGAAGGCCTCTCTCTGATCGTCTGCCAAAACCCTTATCTCGCTTTTGCCAAGATCCTTACCCGCCTGCAGGCGGAGCGTCCCGCGCCGCAGGGGGTCATGGAGGGGGCGAGGGTCGCTCCCAGCGCCACCCTCGGGAAGGATGTCACCATCTATCCCGGGTGCGTCGTCGGTGAAAACGTCACCATCGGCGCAGGGACCATCCTCTACCCTAACGTAGTTCTCTACGACGACGTGGTCATGGGGGCGGACTGTATCGTACACGCCGGGTGCGTGGTGAGGGAAGGGTGTCGCCTGGGCGACCGGGTCATTCTTCAGCCCTCGGCGGTCATCGGGTCCGACGGTTTCGGTTTCGCTCCTGACGGGGCGAAATACTTTAAAATTCCCCAGGTGGGGATCGTCGAGATCGAAGACGACGTGGAGGTCGGGGCCTCTACTTGCATCGACCGGGCCGCCTTGGGGGTAACCCGCGTGAAGCGCGGGGTCAAGCTCGACAACCTGGTGCAGATCGCTCACAATGTCAGCGTCGGGGAAGATACGGTAATGGCGGCGCTGGTCGGGATTGCCGGGAGTACCGAGGTCGGGACCCACTGCACCTTTGGCGGGCAGGCCGGGACAGCCGGGCATATCAAGATCGGCGACAATGTCACTATCGGTGGCAAGGGCGGGGTGTCCAACAGCGTAGGACCCAACCAGGTTCTTTCGGGCCTGCCGGTCATGCCGCACAAAGAATGGCTCAAGGCGTCCATGAGTTTTTCAAAGCTCCCGGAGATCCGCAAAGACGTGAATCGTTTAAAAAGACAAATTGACGAACTTGAAATGAAGCTCAAAGAGAGGTAATGGCAATGGTGTTGAATATCCAGGAAATCATGAAGTTGCTTCCGCACCGGTTCCCTTTCATCCTGGTGGACCGCATTGTGGAGTTGGAGGAAGGGAAAAAGATTGTCGGCGTCAAAAACGTCACCATCAACGAGCCCTTTTTTCAGGGGCATTTTCCCGATCACCCGATCATGCCGGGGGTCCTTATCCTCGAGGCGATGGCTCAGGTCGGGGGAGTCTTTGCGATCGTTTCGGACAAAATCGACGATGACAAGGTTACCTATTTTGCCGGGATCGATAAGGCCCGTTTCCGCAAGCCGGTCGTCCCCGGAGACGTTCTGCGCATGGAACTGGAACTGCTCACCTGCCGACGCGGCCTGTATTGTTTCAAGGGCAAGGCGTATGTCGATGGCACCTTGGTCGCCGAAGCCGAGCTGAAGGCCACCTTCGCGGCCCGCTAGAGGGTTTTCCTAAATCATGATTCATCCGACAGCTATCATTCATGAAGGTGCCCGGATTGCGGACGGGGTCGAGATCGGTCCCTATGCCGTTATCGGGGAGCACGTCTCCATCGCCAGTGGGACCACTATCGGCCCCCATGCCGTCATCGAAGGGTGGACCGAGATCGGGCGCGGCAACCGGATCTTCCAGTTCGCCTCGGTCGGTGCGGCCCCCCAGGACCTCAAATTCGGCGATGAGAAATCCTGGTTGCGCATCGGCGACCGCAATACGATTCGCGAGTTCACCACGCTGCACCGCGGAACCGAAAGCGGCGGCGGCGAAACCGTTGTCGGAAGCGACTGCCTCTTCATGGCCTACTCCCACGTGGCCCACGACTGCCGGGTGGCAGATCGGGTCATTCTCGCCAACGGGGCGACTTTGGCCGGCCACGTGGAGGTCGGGGAGCAGGCCATTTTTGGGGGGCTGTCCGCAGCCCATCAGTTTGCCAGGATCGGCTGCCATGCCATGATCAGTGGCGGTGCCATGGTCACCCAGGACATCGCCCCCTTTACCATCGCCCAGGGTGACCGGGCCAAAACGGTCGGAATCAACACCATCGGTCTTGAGCGCCGGGGGTTCTCGCCCGAAGCCATCCGAGGCATAAAGCGGGCCTTCAAGCTGGTGTTCCGCAGTAAACTGCGAACCGAAGAGGCTCTTGAGAAGGTTTCCCAAGAAATCAAAGGCATTCCGGAAGTCGACCTCTTCGCCGATTTCGTTCGCAACAGCCAGCGGGGGGTCGCCCGTTGATGGAAAGTGAGAGGATCAATGAGTAAACTGCGCGCTGGAGTCATCGGAGTCGGATATCTGGGGCGCTTTCATGCCCAGAAATATGCAGCCCTCAAGGGGGTAGAACTCGTCGGGGTGGTCGATTATGATCCGGCCCGAGCCGATGAAATCGCTGCCGAGGTAAAGGCCGAAGCCTTTACCGACCACAAGGAACTCCTTTCCCAGGTGGACCTGGTTTCCATTGTCGTCCCCACTCAGTATCATTTCGGCGTGGCCAAGGATTGCCTGGATGCCGGCGTACATATCCTGTTGGAGAAGCCGGTCACTCAGACGGTGGAGGAGGCCGAGGAACTCATTGCTCTGGCGAAAGAAAAGGGTCTTGTCTTCCAGGTCGGGCACTTGGAGCGCTTCAATCCTGCCATCCTTGCCCTTGAGGATGTCCTGGACAACCCCCTCTTCATCGAGACTCATCGCCTTGCCCCCTTCAAAGCGCGGGGCACCGACGTCAACGTGGTGCTCGACCTGATGATTCACGATATCGACATCATCCTCAGCCTTGTCGGTTCCAAGATCAAGACCGTCAATGCCGTGGGGGTACCGGTGCTCACCGAGCAGGGGGACATTGCCAACGCACGTCTGCAGTTTGAAAACGGCTGCGTGGCGAACGTCACCGCCAGCCGGGTCAGCCGCGACTCCATGCGCAAAATCCGCATCTTTCAACAGGACGCCTACGTCTCCATCGACTACGAGGCCCGCAAGACCGCTATTTACCGCAAGGGGGGAAAGGGGCTGCCGGTGCCGAGCATTCCCAACGTGACCATGGAGCACGCCAGCTTCAAAAAGAGCGACGCCCTGCTGGCGGAGATCGAGTCCTTTATCGAGGCGGTGACCGAGGGCAAGGCGCCGGTGGTCAGCGGCGAAGACGGCAAGAGGGCGCTGGAGGTGGCGTTGCAGATCACCCAGAAACTCTGGCACGAAGTTCGGCCTTGAGGCCTGACCAAAGGACCAAAAAACAACCGGCGAAGGCCCCCAGGGTGGCCTGCGCCTTTGTTTTTTTAAGCAACTTTTTACGGAGATTATCAAATGAATATCCCCATGGTGGATCTGAAGGGGCAGTACCAGCAACTTAAAGGGGAGATCGACGCCGGCATCGCCGAGGTGCTCGAATCGACGGCTTTTATTCTCGGACCCAATGTCAAGGCCCTGGAGGAGGAGGTCGCCGCCTATTGCGGTGTTAAACACGCCATCGGTGTTTCCTCTGGCACCGATGCCCTTCACCTGGCCTTGCGGGCCGCGGGGATCGGCGAGGGGGACGAGGTCATCACAACCGCCTTCACCTTTATCGCCACCGCTGAGGCGATCTCCTACGTCGGGGCCACGCCGGTCTTTGTCGACATCGACCCCAAAAGTTTCAATATCGACGTGGGAGCCATCGAGGCAGCCATCACCGAGAGGACCAAGGCGATCCTCCCGGTCCACCTCTTCGGGCAGCCCGCCGATCTCGCGCCCATTCGGGATCTGGGCCAAAAGCACGGGGTTCTGATCGTGGAGGACTGCGCCCAGTCGTTCGGCGCCGACTACCAGGGGAAGATGACCGGTGCCTGGGGGGCGCTCGGATGCTTTTCCTTTTTCCCCAGCAAGAACCTCGGCTGCTACGGCGACGGTGGAATGATCATCACCGATGACGATTGTTTGGCCAAAGATGTTCTGGTGTTGCGCAACCACGGCAGCAAGGAGCGCTACCACCACAACGTCATCGGCTACAACAGCCGGCTCGACGAGATGCAGGCGGTGGTGCTGCGCGCCAAACTCAAGCGCATCGACACCTACAATGCCAATCGTCGCCGGGCAGCTCACCATTACACTGCGCGCCTGAAGGCCATGGGAGTCACCCCTCCCTTTGAGGACGGCCTGGGGACGCACGTCTACCATCAGTACACCCTTCTGTCCGAATCCCGGGAGCGGATTCAAAAGGCGCTGACGGAGGCGGGGATCGCTTCGGCCATCTACTATCCCATCCCCCTTCACCGTCAGGATGTCTATGCCGAGCAATTTGCCTCGGTGGAGCTGCCGGTGACCGAGGCGGTGGCCCAGAAGGTCCTCTCTCTGCCCATATTCCCGGAACTGACCGAGGCCCAAGTCGATCAGGTCTGCGATGTCATTGAGGGTGCACTGTAAGGGATGCCTGGAGTGGAGAAAAAGGGTCGCCGGCGGGCGATGATCGTTGCCGGAGAGGCTTCGGCCGATCTGCACGCCGCCAAGGTGATTCGCGAGGCCAAGGCCCTCGACCCCGATCTGTCATTCTTCGGGGTCGGTGGCGAGACCATGGTCAAGGAGGGATGCGAGATTCTTATCCCCGCCGAGGAGTTGTCGGTCATGGGCCTGGTGGAAGTGCTGGGGCACTTCCCGGTGATCTGGCGAGCCTTTCAACGTCTCAAGAAGATTCTTCACAGCTCCGAGGCGCCCGATGTGCTGGTTCTGCTCGACATGCCCGATTTCAACCTGCGCCTGGCCAATGAGGCGAAAAAAGCCGGGGTGCCGGTCCTCTACTTCATCAGCCCCCAGGTCTGGGCGTGGCGGCAGGGTCGGGTGAAGAAGATCGCCTCTGTAGTCGATCGCCTGGCCACCATCTTTCCCTTCGAACCCCTGTACTACAAGGGGCTAGACATCGACGTGGAATACGTTGGGCATCCCCTGCTCGATGAGGTGCAGGTCGCCTGTGAAAGGCAGGGCTATCTCAATGCCCTGGGTATCGATCCCAGCCTGCCGGTGGTGGGCCTTTTCCCCGGCAGCCGAAGAAGCGAGCTGCGTTACAACTTAGACACTCTGGTTCAAAGCGCCCAAGCCATCCAGCGGGAGCGTCCCGAGGTCAGTTTCCTCCTGCCGGTGGCGCCGACCCTGGCCGAGGAACATTTTGAGCAGACGCTTGGGGGGCTCGACTTGCCCGTGACCCTGGTGCGCCGGGATATCTACGATGCCATTAACGCCTGCGACGCCATTCTCACGGTCTCGGGGACGGTGACATTGCAGATAGCCCTCGTCGGGACGCCCATGGCGATCTGCTACAAGATGGCGCCTCTGAGCTACGCTATCGGCCGCCGTCTGGTGCGCGTTTCGCATATCGGGTTGGCGAACGTTGTGGCCGGTAGGGGCGTGGTTCGTGAGTTTATCCAGGACCAGGCCACCCCGGAGGCGCTCGCCGGGGAGGTCGAGAAGATACTATTGGACGAAGAATACAACGGCGAGATGCGGCGGGGACTGGCCGAGATTAAAGACCGCATGGGGGAACCGGGCTGCTCGGAGCGGGTGGCGCTCATGGCTTCCGAGATGAGCCGGCAGTCTGCGCCGGGGAGGGCATAGGTCGGGTGAGCGGAACCGGTCTCAACATATACCGTCGGTTGCTGGGGTACTCCAGACCCTATTTCGGGCGAATCGCGCTGGCCATGCTGGCCTCACTGGTCGTGGCGAGTGTCGATGTCGCCTCGGCGAAGTTGATCCAGCCCCTGATCGACCGCATTATCGCCGCTCGGGAACTCGCCCTGGTGAATATCGTTCCGGTGATCGTCATCGGGCTTGCCGTGGTTAAGGGGGTGGGACGCTACGTGCAGGCCTACCTGATCAAGACCGCCGGTCAACTGGCGGTGCAGGATATCCGCAACGACCTGTACGCCCATTCCCTCTCTCTTTCGATGGGGTATTTCGCCCGTTCCCCGATGGCCAACCTCATGTCGAGGATCCTCAACGACGTGGGGATCATGCAGCGCTCCGCCTCCGATGTCCTGGTGGACGCTCTGCGTGAAAGCTTCACCCTGGTGGGGCTGACCTGCCTGGCTTTTTACACTGACTGGAAATTGGCCACTATGGCTTTTCTGGTGCTGCCCGTGGCGGTGGTGCCGGCCTCCCTTATCGGAGGGAAGATCAAGGTCAACACCCGCCGGGGACAGGCCAGCATGGGGAACCTCACGGGCATCCTGCAGGAGACCTTCTCCGGAATCAAGGTGATCAAGGCTTTCGGCAAGGAGCAGGATGAAGTCGGCAGGTTCCGCACGGAGAATCGCTCCTTCTATCACTTCATGCGCAAGGTGCTCAAATACGATTCTGCCGCCACCCCGATCATCGAACTCCTCGCATCTTTCGGTGTCGCCGCGGTCTTCTGGTACGGAATCAACCGGGTTCTCACCGGCGCCATTACCCAGGGGGAGCTCTTTTCCTTTACCGCGGCAATCCTGATGCTCTACACTCCGGTCAAGCGGCTGACCAAGGTCAGCAATACCATCCAGAAATCGGTCGGAGCCGCCGAGCGGGTTTTCGAGGTGCTGGACGAGGTTCCCGATATCCGGAACGCTCCCGGTGCCTGCTCCCTCGGCCGGGTCGCCGGTGAGGTGGCCTTCGACCGCGTGACCTTTGCCTACGATCAGGACCCGGTTCTGCGTGACTTTTCCGTCGTCGCGCAGCCCGGAGAAGTCGTCGCCCTGGTCGGGCCCAGCGGGGCGGGCAAATCGACGGTGGTCGGACTGCTGGCCCGGTTCTACGACCAGAGCGAGGGAACGATCCGCATCGACGGGCAGGACATTCGGGGGGTGACCCAGGAAAGCCTCAAAGCGAACCTGGCCTTTGTCGATCAGGAAACCTTTCTTTTCAACGACACGGTTCGCGCCAACATCCGGTACGGGAACCCGTCGGCAAGCGACGTTGAGGTGGAAGAGGCGGCCCGCCAGGCCTTTGCCGAAGAGTTCATCGCCCAGATGCCCGAGGGTTACGAGACCCATATCGGCGACCGCGGGGTGCGCCTTTCCGGCGGCCAGCGCCAAAGGCTCTGCATCGCCCGGGCGATCCTGAGGAACGTGCCGATCCTGATCCTCGACGAGGCGACCAGCGCCCTCGACACGGAAAGCGAGGCCATGGTCCAGAAGGCCCTCGCCAACCTGATGCAGAACCGCACCACCTTTGTCATCGCCCATCGCCTTTCGACGATCATGCATGCCGACAAGATCGTTGTCCTCGACGACGGAAGGGTGCAGGAGGTTGGAACCCATCGGGAGCTGCTCGAGCTCGGCGGCCTGTATAACAAGCTTTACGAAATGCAGTTTCAGGACTAGGCGCCATGTCCAAGGGGTCCTTTCCGAAATGGTGTCTTCTCAACCTGGCTCCCCCCGCGGCCGCCTTCGTCATACGGATGCTGGGAAGGCTGATGCGTTTGGAGACGGTCGGCGGGGAAGTGCCCCGCTCCTTTGTGGAGCGTGGCGAGTACCCCATCCTGGCTTTCTGGCACGACCAGTTGCTCCTCATGGTCCTCGGCTATACGGGCCCCGGCTCCAAAATCCTCATCAGCGCTTCCAAGGACGGGGAACTGATCGCACGCGTCATGCACCGCTTCGGCATGGGGGCCGTGCGGGGATCGTCGAATCGGGGCGGACGGGCGGCTTTTCGGGAACTCGTCGCCCTGGGCAAGGAGTCAGTCGATCTGGTGGTGACCCCCGATGGTCCCAAGGGGCCGAGGCACCAGGTGAAGGACGGGGTTGTTCAGCTGGCTCGCCTGACCGGGCGGGGGGTCGTTCCGATGGCCTTTGCCTGCAGTCGCGGGCATCGTTTTGCCTCCTGGGACCGTTTCCTGCTGCCGTACCCATTCTGCAGGGGGGTTTTTGCCTTTGGGCCTCCTCTTTACCACGCCGAGGGGGAGAGCGTTGAACAGTTTCGGGCACGGATTCAGGAAGCCATGAAGGAGAACCTGGAGCGGGCCGAGAGCCGGTTGACAAGTTATGGTTTATCTGCTGTATGATCTGATCCTGCTGTTCTCCGCTCTTTTCCTGATCCCCTATTATCTTTTGCGGGGGCTTCGACGGGGCAAGGTTCGGCGGGGCATCCGCGAAAGGCTGGGGTTTTTCCTGCCCGGGCAACTCGATCTCCTGGAAGGCCGAACGGTCTTCTGGGTGCATGCCGTGTCGGTGGGGGAGACCCGCGCCGCCATCCCTTTGCTGAAAGCCCTGAAGGCGGCTTATCCCGATTGCGCCCTGGTCCTTTCCAACGTTACCGAGACCGGGCAGGCCGTTGCCCGGGAAATTGCCGAAGCGGACCTGTGCCTTTTCTTTCCTTTTGACCTCTCCTGGGTGGTGCGGCGGGTGCTGCGTCGGGTTCGGCCCTCCCTGGCCGTTATTGTGGAAACGGAGATCTGGCCCAACTTCGTTCGCATGGCCCATAAAGAGGGGATTCCCGTTGCCCTCGTGAACGGGCGCATCTCAGATCGCTCCTTTCCCCGTTACCGGATGGCCCGCACATTTCTGCGGCCGGTTCTTGAGCAGTTCTCAGTTCTGTGCATGCAGACCGAGCAGGACGCCGAGCGTATCGTGGCTCTCGGCGCCAGGCAGGAGCGGGTGGAGGTCACCCGGAACCTCAAGTTCGACATGCAGGCCGCGGTTCCCGATGAAGCAGCTGCGGCAGGACTAAAGGCCGCCTTCAGAGTTCCCCAGGACGCCCTTGTCTGGGTCGCCGGAAGTACTCACGCCGGCGAGGAAGAGGACGTGGTCTCTGTTTTCCGGGAGCTGGCCGCTGAAGAGGCCGAGCGTTGCGGGCTCGTTCTGGTTCTCGTGCCGAGGCACCCCGAGCGGTGCGGAAGCGTCGGGGACCTCCTTCAGGACCAGGATGTGCCCTTTGTCCTGCGCAGCGAGGTGGAAGCCCTCCCACGGGCTTTGGCCGCCGGGGAGGTTCTGCTCGTCGACAGCGTCGGAGAAATGCTGAAGTTCATCGCGGTTGCGGACCTGGTCTTCGTGGGGGGGAGTCTTGTCCCGGTCGGCGGCCATAATGTTCTGGAGGCCGGGCTGCTTGGAAAACCGGTGGTTTTCGGGCCCCATATGAACAATTTCAGGGAGATTGCCCATCTCGTTCTTCAGGCACAGGGAGGCCTGTGCGTCGATGACCGAGCCGGGCTGAAACGAGCTGTGCGAACGCTGCTCGACCGGGAGGACATGCGTCTGGCCATGGGGAAAGGTGGGCAGGATCTTGTCCGGCAGCATGCCGGTGCTACCGAAGCCACCCTTGCCACCCTGCGGCGGATTCTCGGGGATTAGAATGAGACGCCTGGAGGCTCTGCACCGACGCCTGAGCACGAAGGGCCCCCGGGGCGGGTTGCAAAGAGTGCTTCTCTTCGCCCTGCTGCCTTTCGGCTGGTCGTTCGGATGGCTGTCGCGGTTTCGGGCGTGGCTCTACCGACGGGAAATCCTCCCCTCCTTCCGGGCCCCGGTTCCCGTCCTTTCCGTCGGCAACCTCGCGGTCGGAGGGACCGGGAAGACCCCGGTGGTGGACTTCCTGGTGAAGCGGTTTCTCGCCGCCGGAAAGCAGGTTGCCGTCGTCAGCCGGGGATACGGAGGTTCCGGGACGGAGGGCGTTGGCGTGGTCAGTGCAGGTCAGGGCCCCCTTCTGTCCCCTCGCGTCTGCGGAGACGAGCCCTTTTTGCTGGCCCGGCGCAATCCTCTGGCTCTGGTCTTTATCGCGCCCCGGCGCGCCGAGGGAATCCGCCTCGCAGTCGAGAAATATGGCGCAGAGATCATCGTTTTGGACGACGGCTTCCAGCACCTGGCCGTCCGGCGCGACCTCGACATCGTGCTGCTTGACGCATCCCGGCCGCTCGGAAATGGCCATGTTCTTCCCGCCGGGATTCTGAGGGAGTTTCCCGCAGCTCTCGGACGGGGGGACCTTTTTCTGCTGACCCGCTGCGGAGACAGGGAAGGGTTCCTACCGCCGGTCCCGGGACCCGTTTTGCGCAGCCGTCATGTCCTGTCGGGCCAGGCCGTCTCCCTGTCCGGCGAAGTCGTGGCTCTGGAGGATCTTAGCGCGAAGAGAGGGGTCGCATTTGCCGGAATCGCTGATCCCGGAAAGTTCTTCGCCTCCCTGGAGAATGCGGGCTTGAATCTCCTCCACTCCCTTGGGTTTTCCGACCACTGCGGGTACCTGGGCGAGGATTTGGCACGGCTGATCGAGGGTGCCAAAGGGGCCGATTATCTGGTGACCACCGAAAAGGATGGTGTTAAACTTCCTTCCGGTGAGCTTCCCGTCCCCTGCTACCAGGTCCCCATGGATCTCGTCGTTCAGGACGAGGCGGTCATGGAAAGGGCGTTGAACCCCTTTTTGCGAGAAGGAGTTGAGATGGCAATTTCGGAAAAGTTGCTTGAGCTGCTGGCATGTCCCAAGTGCAAGGGGGAGGTGCATCTCCGGAAAGAGAAGAACCGGATCGTCTGCGAAGAGTGCCGGCTTCTGTACCCGATTCGGGACGACATCCCGGTCATGCTCATTGACGAGGCGGAGAGTTTTTGATCCCTGATCATGGGGCTCCAGGCCCAAAGTCCGGAGTAGGCACGGAAGACAAAGGCATGCTGCGTTCCCTCCATATTATCGGCAGCCGCAAAATGGGCGGAGCCGAACAGTTTTTCCAGCGGTTGGTCCGTGGACTGAACGGACCGGACCACCGTGCCATGGCCGTCGTGCGGCCTGGCAGCGAGCTGCGCCCCGTCGTCGGAGACTCCACGCGCCAGTTCCACGTTCCCATGCGAAACGGCTGGGACATCCTCTCGGGCCTGGCAATCCGCCGCCTGGTGCGGAACGAGGGGATCGATATCGTTCAGAGCTACATGGGCCGCGGCACCCGGCTGACCCGCATCCCCGATGGTTGGGGAGTTAAGCACGTGGCGCGACTTGGGGGATACTACAAAATAGACGGCTATTACCGTCACGCCCACGCCTGGGTCGGCAATACCCGGAAATTGTGCGATTATCTCGTTCAGCAGGGGTTGCCATCGGAGCGGGTGTTCTACATCGGCAACTTCGTCGAACCCCGCTCCGTGACTCCCCCGGAGGACCGGGAACGGCTGCGGCGCTCCCTCCGGTTGCCGGAGGACGCTTTCGTCCTTTTCGCCCTCGGGCGGTTCACAGGGGTCAAAGGGTTCGACGACCTGCTGCCGGCCTTTGCGCGGCTACCTGCTGAGGTCGGGGGGCGGCCCTTTTTCCTGGTCATTGCCGGGGACGGCCCCCTCAAGAAAAATCTTTTGGCCCAGGCCGCAGAGCTTGGCATCGAGGAGCGGTTGCGCTGGGCGGGCTGGCAGAACGATCCCCATACCTATTTCGACCTCGCGGATCTCTTCGTGTGCCCTTCCCGGCACGAAACGCTGGGCAACGTCATCCTGGAGGCGTGGGCTCACCGGCTGCCGGTGGTGTCGACCTCCTCGTTGGGCGGAGCGGAGTTGATCCGGGACGGGGAAAACGGTCTGCTGGTTCCTTGCCAGGATCCGGTCGGGATGGCGGACAGGATGTCCGAGTTGATCCGGGCCGGTGACTCTGACCGCAGCCGTATCGCCGAGAGGGGGTACCAGACCCTTTGCTCCGAGCACAGCCCTGAAGCCGTACTTGCTGCATACCGCGCTCTTTACCAGGAACTGCTGACCGCATAGACATCCGGGGAGGAGACGATCGCCTCCCGCTCCTTGGAATATGAAAAAGATACTGATCAT
>NZ_PKUB01000008.1 GCF_002868845.1 Desulfuromonas sp. | reverse complement strand
GCCGGATATACGGCAGCAATCCTGTCCCTGTCATTCAGTTCACAAGCCCTTGCAAAGCGGGGGGAGACCATATATGAGCGAAAGCGAGCGGGCGTGAGGCCGGTTTTCGGTTTTCCGGAGGGGCATCTCCGCAGAGAATTCGACCCCGAGTCGCGGGGACTCGCCCCCGCCGGCGACCAGGGGATTGCCCGCCCGACCCCCTGGACCCCAGGGCGCCCCCGACGCCTTGCCCGCCCTCGCCACAGGCGACGGCGGGTTCCCTCCGCTGCGCAGATGAATTCGGCGCGGACGAGAACTCGCCTTCGGCTTCGGACAGTCGTCCGCGTTTTCCCGAATTCATCCGCTCCGCTCCGGCGGCGGCGAAAGGGGAGACAGCATATGGCCTTTAACCAGAACAGAAGATTTTTCCTTGAGGTGTTCCTTAGCGACCTTTGCGGCCATGAGTGAGCGAAGCGAACGGGCGTGAGGCAGGTTTCAGGAAGTCCTTTGCGGCTTTGCGGCTTGAGAGAGCGTAGCGAACGGGCGTGAGGCCGTTTTTCCCGTTTTTCCCCCGCCTTCCAATGAAAAAAGTCCCGTCCCGGGTAAAATGAATACATGGAGCGGGCACCTTCGCCGTTTCGCTAACCCATTCCATCCCGGGAGCATACCCCATGGCGGATCAGAAGAGTGAGAAGTGGCTGCTGCTCGGAACGGGCCTGGCCTATTTCCTCATCGGGCTGGAGGTGCTGTTCATGATCACCCCCTTCGCCCTCTACTTCTACGGGGTGTACGGGCCGATCCTCGAATTTCTCTCCTCCCACCGCCTCACTGCCTGGACCGTCGAGTTCTTTATGCCCCACATGGTCTTCGTCGAAGATCCCCTGCTGAACGGACTGTCCTATCTGCAGACCTTGTTCGTGGTCGGAATGGTTCTTTTCTTCCTTGCCGCGGCGCCCCTCTACTACGGCCGCCTGACCGGAAAGGGGGTGGTCTCCTTCGGTTTCTACGCACGGGTCCGCCATCCCCAGTATCTCTTCCTGGCGATCTCCGGCTTCGGCCTGCTTCTGTACTGGCCGCGGTTCATCGTGCTGATCTTTTTCGTCACCATGCTCTTCGTCTACTACCTGCTGGCCCGCAACGAGGAGTGGCGCATGAGGCGGGAGCAGGGCGGCAGCTACGAGGAGTACATGGCCCGCAGCTGGATGTTCCTTCCCGGGGAGCCGGGGGGGGCGGTCTACCGCGTTCTGTTCGGATTCATCCGGCCCCGCTGGCTGGGCCTGCTGGCCACCTACCTCCTGGTCATGGTCCTCTCGGTAGGGGCGGCCCTCGGCATCCGCGCCCACACCATCGAGCGCCTGCCCAGGGCGGCGGTGGACTCCATGACCCTGGTTTCGGTCTACCCCCGGCCGGCCGCCGAACTCCAAGGGCTTTATGCCGGCGCACTGGCCTCGCCGGAGGTGCAGGAATACCTGGGCCAGGACCAGCTCAACCTGGCCTATCTCATGCCGGGTGATTTTTTTCTCACCGGGCTGATTCTCAAGGAAGGACCCCGTTTTTCCGAGCACCAGCTGAAGAGGTACCCCGCCCTGCGCGAACTGCAGAAAAACCCCCACAGCGGGGGCCTGGTGAAGTTCTTCCGCCTCGGCTACAAGTTCTTCCAGACCATCGGGACGACCCGCCGGGTCTACGACGTGGACCGGATCGTTTTCGTCCACAGCCGGAACCTGGACGGCGAGGCGGTTCTTTCGGAACAGGTCTTCGATATCGGCGTTAAAAAGACGCCCGCCCTGGTTGTCGATATCGATTCGGAGACCCGTGAGGTGCTGAGCGTCTTCAGGGTTTCGGGGAGCAACGTCTGGGGCCAATTGCCCATGCCGACCTTCTGATCTCATCGGGATCCCTTCGGCCCTGGGGCCTTTCTTCCTCGCGTTTTCCGCGGCGGCCGAATTTACAGCGGGAGAAAAGCCATTATAGTTTTGAAGGCGGTTTTTCCCGCCTGAGCGCAAGCTCGGAGACTTCGGTCTGCGGCGATGGACCTCAACGGGCGAAGGGAGGCGGCGGAGATGGGAAGCAAAGGAAGGGAAATCATCGGCATGGACGTCGGGGAGCTGCTGCAGCTTCTGCGCAAGGCCTACGCGGACGAGTGGCTGGCCCACTACCAGTACTGGGTGGGGGCCAAGATCGCCAAGGGGCCGATGAAGGAGGCGGTGATCGCCGAGATGGAGCAGCACGCCGCCGAAGAGCTCCAGCACGCCCTGCTGCTGACCGAGCGCATCATCCAGCTCGGCGGGATGCCCGTCACCAACCCCGGGGACTGGCACAAGCTGACCAACTGCGGCTACGACGCCCCCGACGACCCCTTCGTCAAGGTTCTGCTGGAGCAGAACATCAAGGCCGAGCAGTGCGCCATCGGCGTCTACAACAGGCTCATGGAGATCACCCGGGACAAGGACCCGGTGACCTACAACATCGTGCTGCAGATCCTGGAGCAGGAGGTGGAGCACGAGGAGGACCTTCAGTCTCTGCTGGAGGATTTTCAACTGATGGTGCGGGCGGCCCGCGGCTGACGATGCCGGGGGAGAAGGCCCGCGACAATGACCCATTGCCAAGGAGGAGAGAATGGAAAACCCCCAGAAGGGAACCAAGACCGAAAAAAACCTGTGGGAGGCCTTTGCCGGCGAGTCCCAGGCGCGCAACAAGTACACCTACTACGCCTCCGTCGCCAAGAAGGAGGGCTATGAGCAGATCTCCGCGATCTTCCAGGAGACGGCCGACAACGAGAAGGAGCACGCCAAGCTTCACCTGAAGGCCCTGCTCGGGATCGCCGGCACGGTCGAGAACCTGAAGGCCGCCGCCTCCGGAGAGAACGCCGAGTGGACCGAGATGTACCCGCGCATGGCGGCGGAGGCCCGCGAGGAGGGTTTCGAGAAGATCGCCGTGATGTTCGAGGGGATCGCCGCCATCGAGAAGGGCCACCAGGAGCGCTACAAGCTCCTGCTGAAGGCGGTGGAGGAGGGCACGGTCTTCAAGAAGAGCGCTGCGGAGAAGTGGATCTGCCGCAACTGCGGCCACATCCACGAGGGGACGGAGGCTCCGGGGATCTGCCCGGTGTGCAACCACCCCCAGGGCTACTTCGAGGTGTTGGCTGAGAATTTCTGACCCGCGCCCACAGGCCGGGAACCGCCCCTGCACGGGGCGGTTCCCGGGAGGCCTCCCATGATCCGGCTGTTTCTGTTTCCCGCCCTCGGCGCGGACGAGAGGATGTTCTCCCTGCTGGGGGAGTTGCCCGCCCGGGTCGAAACCCCCCGCCTGCCCGTTCCGGGGAAGGGGCAGGGGATGGATGCCTATGCCGAGCAGGTCGCGGAGGCGTGCGGCATCGATTCCCGCGACTGGGTCGGCGGCTGCTCTTTCGGGGGCATGGTGGCCTCGGCCATCGCCCGGCAGGGCCGGGCGGCTGGCCTGGTCCTTATCGGCGGCGCCCTTTCCTCCGAGGCGGTCGTGCCGGCGGCGCGCCGCGTGGGGAAAATCTCCCTTCACCTGCCCGGTCCCCTGCTGCGTCCGGCGCTGGAGGGGGAGCACACCCTGAACCGGCTTTTCGGCCCCGACCGTCCTCCCCTGTACGAGCAGGCCCGGGCCATGCTGCGCGACACCCCAGTCGAGCTCATCGTTCGGGGAGGGCGCCTGGCCCTGGAGTACTTTCCCGCAACGGACGTCCCCTGCCCGGTCTTGGCGGTCCACGGCGCCGAGGACCGGGCCATGGCCCCGCCCGGGGTGGAGAACTGCCTGCTGGTCCCCGGCGCCGGCCACGGCCTGGTGGTCACCCACCCCGAGGCGGTCAACCGGTTTCTGCGGGAGGTCCTGCCCCGGCCGTCCCGGGGGAACGGTCGCCCCAGCGCCCGGAAAGGGGGTTGAGCCATGGCCTCCCCGACTATCGGCAAGGGCCCGGTCGTGGTCGTCGCCGGCGGGGGGTACGCCGGCCTCGCCTGCCTCATCACCCTGCACGGGCTCCTTCGGGATGCGGAACTCCACCTTCTCGACCCCGGGCCGGACCACTGCAAGCTGACCTGCCTGCACAAGACCCTGCAGTCCCCCCTCTCCCGCTACACCGCCCCCTTCGCCCGCCTCGGCCGCAAGTACGGTTTCAGGCACCACCGCAAGGCCCTCGCCATCGACGGGGAGAGCCTGAAACAGTGGCAGGAGGCCGGGGCGATTCCCGTGCCCGGCGGCGAGCTGCGCTTCGACGCCCTGGTCATCGCCACCGGCGCCCGGCCCCGCAAGCTGCCCTCGGGGCGCAACGTCTGCGGCCAGGAGGATTTTAGAAGGCGGGGCGGGAAGGCCGTTCTGGAGGAATTCCTGGAGCGAACCTCCCCGGGGGAGCGGCACGTCACCGTCGTCGGCGGGGGGGCGACGGGCATCCAGTTCCTCTTCGAGTTGCGGGAGGCGCTGCGCCGGCGCCGGGCCGAGGGCCAACTGCGCCTGGTGGACATGCACGGGCGGCTGCTGGCGGGGATGCCCGAGGCCTTCCACCGTCATGTCGAGAAGAAGATGGCCGGCTGCGGCATCGAGTACCTGCCCGAGACCGGCTACCGGGGGCAGTCCGGCGAGACGGTCCGCCTCGAAGAGGTCCCCTCGGGGCGCAAGTACGCCCTTCCGTCCCAGCTCACCCTCCTCTTTCCCGGGGTGGCGCCCCATCCCCTGCTGATGCAGGCCAACGCATTCGGCCAGGCCCTCTGTGGGGGGGAGGCCCTTCCCGACGTCTTCGCCGCGGGGGATTGCTCTGTTTTCCAGGGACGGGGCCTGAACGCGCAGACCGCCCAGGCCGCCCTGCGCAAGGGGAGGCAGGTCGCCGAGAACATCGCCCGGATGACCGACGGCCGCCCCCTTCGGGAATACGCCTACCGGGAGCTGGGCTACTTCGTCAGCCTCGGCTCCTGCGACGGCGTCGGCTGGCTGGGGCTCAAGGCCAACGTCCTTCGGGGGCTGCCGGCCTACGCCGTCAAGGAGGCCCTGGAACTCCAGTACGAGGCCTGGCTGGCCGGGCTCGACACCTACCGGCTCTGGCCCTCTCTGTGAGGGAAAGAATGGCCCACCAGGATTTTTCGGGAACCCCCTTCGGGGGGGGGAGGGCTGCGCTCCGGCGGCGTCACGGGGGTGTTCAAGTGTCTCACCCGGAATCCCCGGATGAGCAAAAAAAATCGGGCGACTTGCGGTCGCCCGGTCCATAACATTCTTGAGCTGTTCTCTCTCGTCTCTATCGACTGCTCTGTCCTGCTTCCCTCGCCTTGCCCTCTCTTCTCCCTGCGACAGGAGCCTCCAGGGCCGATTTCTGTCAAAGATGTGTTTCTTGTGGTTGTTGGTCTTAAATACAGCAGGGAGCGTGCCAACCTGGCCTGGCTTTGCAGCTGCCTTTGTAAGGTGCCGAAATGGTTGGGTGAAATGGCCGTCACGGAGAGGTGCCAGGGGCTTCGCGCTGTCGGGTCGGTTCCATGGCTGGAAAATAGCCGGCTTGAGAGACATTTTTGGGGCCAGGGTCCCTCCCGACCATTTTGCACCTCCCCTTTTCGGCGCGTTTCCCGCGGCAAGGGCTTGCAGGGGCGGGGCCGGGTGGGCTATATTGCCTGTTCAATTTTTTCCGGGAGAAAAGACCATGATTACAGCAATCAGCCCCATCGACGGGCGCTACGCCGACAAGGTCGGGGAACTGACCGAATGCTTTTCCGAATACGCCCTGGTGAAAAACCGGGTCAAGGTCGAGGTCCTCTGGCTCATCGCCCTCTGCGCCGAGCAGGGCATCCCCGAGTGTCGCGCCCTCGGCGCAGACGAGGAGGGGCGGCTGCGCGCCATCGTGGCGGACTTCACCCCCGAAGAGGCGGAGAAGGTCAAGGCGATCGAAAAGGTCACCAACCACGACGTCAAGGCCGTGGAGTACTACCTCAAGGAGAAAATCGCCGGCACGTCGCTGGAAGAGCTTTCCGAGTTCCTCCACTTCGCCTGCACCTCCGAGGACATCAACAACCTCTCTCACGCCCTGATGCTCAAGGACGGCCTCGCCGCCCTGCAGCCCCTGCAGGAGCAAATCGTCGACGTCGTCAAGAAGCTCGCCGCCGACTTCAGGTCGGTGCCGATGCTCGCCCGCACCCACGGCCAGACCGCCTCGCCGACGACCATCGGCAAGGAGCTGGCGGTCTTCGTCGCCCGGCTGCAGAAACAGGGGGCGGGAATCGCCGCCGTGGAGATCCTCGGCAAGCTCAACGGGGCGGTCGGCAACTTCAACGCCCACCTGTCGGCCTACCCCGATGTGGACTGGGTCGCCCTGAGCAAGAGGGTCATCGAGGACGAACTGGGCCTTGTCCAGACCCTCTTCACCACCCAGATCGAACCCCACGACTACATGGCCGAGCTTTTCGACGCCCTGGCCCGCTGGAACACCATCCTGGTCGACCTCGACCGCGACGTCTGGACCTACATCTCCATGGCCTACTTCGGCCAGAAGACGGTCGCCGGCGAGGTCGGAAGCTCGACCATGCCCCACAAGGTCAACCCCATCGACTTCGAGAACTCCGAGGGGAACCTGGGCCTGGCCAACGCCGTCTTCGGCCACCTCGCCGCCAAGCTCCCCATCTCCCGCCTGCAGCGCGACCTGACCGACTCGACGGTGATCCGCAACGTCGGGGTCGGTTTCGGCTACAGCATGATCGCCTACCGCTCAACCCTCAAGGGGCTGGGCAAGCTCAAGCTCAACGAGGACAAGCTCGCCGAGGATCTCGACGGGGCCTGGGAGGTGCTCGCCGAGCCGATCCAGACGGTGATGCGCAAGGCCGGGATCGAGAAGCCCTACGAGAAGCTCAAGGAGCTGACCCGCGGCCAGAAGATCGACCGTGAGACGATACGCGACTTCGTCGAGGGGCTGGAGCTGGCCCCCGAGGACAAAGAGCGGTTGCTGGCCTTGACGCCCGGCAGTTATGTCGGGTTGGCGCCCGAAATTGTCGATCTGCTGGGGTAGGGGAGGGGAGTCTCCCTTTGAACGGAACCGGGCTATGTGTAAGAAAGGGTAAGTGGATGAGTGATGAAATCAAAGATGTCGAACTGTTTGATATGGCAGATCAGTTTATCGCTGTAGCGAACCGGTTGGTTCAAGAGAACGGTGAAAGTCTGGGGCTTGTCAGTGCTGCTTTTCGGTACGCAGCCGCACGATTCAGCGCACACGAAGCATCCCATAAATCTAAAAACCTAGTTGAAGACAAAGAGAAGGCATTGGCTTGGTTTACCGAACAGTACAAAGATATGTTGTCTAAAAATTTAGATCAGCACATCGAACACAAGCGAAATCAAATTAAATGAACAGATGACACGCGTCATGCCGCCTGCCGTCAAGGGTAAAGGAGTCCCCTGATAATAAGGTGGCGGTGATTACTGGTAAACAAAAGGCGGTCGGCCCGGTTGGGTTGGCTGCCTTTTTTTGTTTGGATGGATGGACGTTAGGGCAGGCGCTGGGAGGGGCAATGTCAAATTATGAAAGACCCCGGCAGCGGTTCATGGCGAATGTCCCCTTTGTCAGTGCGACATAGAAGCTTTTCGATTTTTCATTGAACCCTCCTACCCTGCCGCCTCAACAGCCTTTCTAAGGGTTGCGAGGGGGAGGAATAACTCTAGCGGGTTGTTGGGAAGGGGGATGAACCCGTATTGCTCATAATACTCTTTGGCCGGCTGATTTTTAGCATCCACAAAAAAACCGACAACTCCGATATTGTCGGCAATCGCGAGGATGCGCTTCATAGCGTCGGCCATCATGACACCGCCAAAACCCTTGCGCTGCTGCCCTCTCAGGACCGTCAAGCGGGCGAGTTTGGCGGCCGGCACTCGCGTCGGATATTTTTTGGCAATATCTGCCGGCAAATTGCTGGTCACAACTTCGCAAGAGGCCAGGGTGTAATAGCCAAGAATTTCCTTCGGCATGTTCGGATCGATCAGGACGAAGGTTTTCGAAATGCCTTTTTCTACATGCTGTCTGGCCGTTTCCTTGAGGTAATCATTTAGCGCAGACTCCCCGCAATCAAAACTTTTTCGGTCATGAAAACGGGCCAGCACTTCAATTTGAGGCACTAGGTCAGCTCCTTATGGGCTTTCATTGCAGCTATCAATTTCTGGTTGGGCTCTGGTGGATTTTCGATGGCATCAAAAAATCTCTTGGCAGATTCGCCGCTAAGGCGAATTACATTTTCTTCCTCAATGACAGTCTGAGCCTTTTCTAGGGCTGATTGCACCAGGAATTGATTGACCGTCGCACCAACAATGCCAGCCGCCCTTGTCAATGTTTCATAGACATTTTCATTGACTCGCGCTGAAATTCTCTCGGTTTTTGCAGCCATAATTACCTCCCTGTGCTTGGCTGTTTATAAAGACTTTAGCGCAGCGGTGCCAAATTGGCAACAAAAAAGGCGCCATTCTGGCGCCTGCTGGCGATGCCCCCCGGCAGCTACGTCGGGATGGCCCCCGGGATCGTCGCTCTTCTGGAGTAGGGGGGCCTTGAGCGGAACAAGGAAGGCAGTCGGCCCGGTCGGGTTGGCTGCCTTTTTTTGTTTTGGATTGGAGGAAAGATCGTGTAGCTTGTAAGTCGCTAATGTGAGGGTGGGGATGGTTCTCCCGCGCTGGAGAGGTTGAAGGAGTTGTAGCCATGGGCAGAAAAATCGGGGAAGTGAAAAAAGAGCTTCTGCAGGACGAGGGATTCAGGCGGGAGTATGACGCTCTCGAAGAGGAGTTCTCCTTTGCCGCGCAACTGATCGAGGCCCGAACCAAGGCGCACCTCACCCAGGAGCAGGTCGCCCGCTGCATGGGAACGACGCAATCGGTCGTGGCCCGGATCGAATCAGGTCATCCGTTGCCGAGCCTGCGTACGCTGAAGCGGTATGCGTCTGCGGTGCGGAGACGGGTTGAGATCAGGTTGGTGAGGGAGTGATTGGCGCTCTACTCTTGAAATTAGGAAACATGTAATCGTCTCGAAATTGCCACTTGCTTGAGCAGGGGGTTTGAAAACTGGTGAGCGTCCCAGGTTTCCCCGGCAGTTAGGTAGGGTTGGCGCCCGAAATTGTCGATCTGCTTGGGTAGGGGAGGGGAGTTTCCCCCTGAGCGGAATCAAGGAAGGCAGTCGGCCCGGTCGGGTCGGCTGCCTTTTTTATTGTTTGGGAATGGAGTGGGAATGTTGTAGTTTATGGTGGCTCTAATGGCAGGGCGCCCCCAAAGCCCATTTCCTTCCCCCGGTTGCCGGAGAAAGTCAGGTTTCTAGCTTATGTATCTGGAAACCTGGTTTCTACATGTAGAAGCTAGAAACCTATATCTAGAAACAGTTTCTAGATATAGAAACTCTGTATGCTCAACTGTTATGCAAAACAAATTAGAATATACATGCTAACGATTCGAAGTCATTGTCATTTCATACTAGGAGCTTTCACATGAAAAAAATGGTATTTCCCATAATTATCTTGTTGTACTTTCTTACTGGGTGCGACGTTTTTGATAAAAAGGTCGAAATAAAGACATTAGAGGACGTATTTGCTTCAGTAACAATAGGACTAAATGTGTCTGAGATGCCACCGGTTTTCGCAAGGACATCAAACAATGAATACGACGCCTATGTAGAAGGATTCTCTGTCAAAGTGAAAGTTAAAAACAATAAAGTGAGCTTTATAGAAACAGAGTCAAAGTTCAGAGCCGGTGATCATTCAATGATGAGCACATATAAAAAGTTTAGAAATACTATTTTCTTCTCTCAACATCCAAGTTTGACTGGGGCAATTAAAGAAGACACGTCAACAGATTCATATAGCAACACAACTAAAACCAATACATACAATAATGAGTTTTGTACCTATGAAAATCATAGTCAAATGTATATTGAAAAAAAACTCCCATATGGATTTATTAAAATGAGATATTCGGGCGGCAAGAATGCTCCAAGGTGTGACAATTTAGCTAGGGCAAGAAGGGATGGATGGGACGTAGTCGCAACTGATGGAAAATTAGCAATATGGAGCCATGACTAAAATGCATAACACTTATCAGGCCCCCGTTCGTCAAGGACAAAAAAATCCCGCGAACGAAGAATGAAGTTTCCCGCTCTTTGAAAAGCGACTGATCAACCCAGGGCCATCCGGTTTCTGGCTCGGGATTCTCTTCTGGTTGCAGACGAATTCTGCTCCAAACACTTATAGAAGAGCGGCGAGGGGTCACATCTTGCCTCGCCACTTTTTGCCTTGGACCCCATAGGGGATGTTGTTGACTTGCAGGCTAGCCCGAAACGCCAATCAACGTCCCCTTCGCTGTCCAATAGAAACAGGAAACATGATGTCAGACATTCAATCGATACACGATTTTGACCTTGAATTGATCTGTGAATATTTCGCAGGCCTGGATCGACAGGGGCCGGGTAGTCCAGAGGTCACAAACAGGGCCCTGGATTTCATCGAGGGGCTGAACGAGAATTCCCGTATCGCCGATATCGGCTGTGGCACGGGCGGACAAACCATTGTCCTGGCGCGGCGGGCCCCCGGGAAAATCATCGGGATTGACCTGTTCCCAATATTTATCGATCTGTTTAACGCAAACGCCAAGAAAGCGGGTCTGCAGGAGAAGGTGGTAGGGCGTGTCGGGTCTATGGATAACCTTCCCTTCGAGGAGGGGGAGATGGATCTGATGTGGTCTGAAGGCGCGATTTATAATATCGGGTTCGAAAAAGGGCTTAACGAATGGCGACGGTATCTCAGGCAAGGTGGATACGTCGCGGTTTCGGAGGCGTCATGGTTCACGGAGAGCCGTCCGGCTGAGATAGAAGAAGTCTGGAGGGATGCCTACCCTGGAATCGACACGATCCCGGCGAAAATGGCACAACTGCAGTCAGCGGGATACATGCCCGTAGCGTGCTTTTCTCTGCCCGAAACATGTTGGACAGACAACTTCTATGCCCCACAAGCTGAGGCTCAAAGGGCTTTCTTGGCAAAACATCCCGGAGATGCTGGTGCCAGAGGATTTATCGAAAACCAGAGGCACGAGCAACGGTTGTATGAAAAGTACAAAGAATTCTATGGGTATGCCTTCTACATCGGAAAAAAACTGTAGATGGCTTACTGGTTTCTCTACGTGGGCCTAATCCGGCCAGGATGGTTCCTTGCTTTCCGAATACGGCGAGGACTCCATAGCAGGCGAGGGGTCACATCTTGCCTTGCCTCTTGTTTTCTGAGTTCGAATAGGTTCCCCCCCCATCAAGCCATCTCCGCCGCAATCCTCCCCAGCGTTTCCACCCCCCGGGCAAGGTCTTCGTTCCACAGGCCGTTGCAGCTAAGGCGCACGTAGTTGCCGAAACGGTCCTGGGTCGAGAAGACGCTCCCCGGCACCACCCCGATCCCCTCGGCACGGGCGCGATAGAAGTACTCGACGCCGTCGACCCCCGGCGGCAGCTCGACCCACAGGGCGCCTCCCCCTTCGGGCTGGGTCACCCGCGTGCCGGCGGGGAAGTGGCAGCCGAGGTGGAGCTGGAGGGTGCGCATCTGGGCCTCCATCGTCTGGCGCAGCCGCCGCAGGTGGCGCTCGAAGTGCCCCTGGCGAAGATAGGCGGCCAGCGCCCGCTGGGTGGGGGTGGCGCTGGTGACGTTGGTGGTCGACTTGATCTCCAGCGCCTTTGGGAAAAAGCGCCCGGGCAGGAGGTAGCCGACGCGGAAGCCGGGGGCGATGGTCTTGGAGAAGGAGTTGCAGTAGAGGACCAGGCCCCGGCGGTCGCGGGCCTTGAGGGTGCCGGGGCGCCGGGGGCCGAAGTGGACGTCGCCGTAGACGTCGTCCTCGATGAGGGGAACTTCCTCCTCTTCGAGAATGGCCATGATCTCCGCCCGGGCCTCCTCGCAGGTGAGGCTGCCGTCGGGGTTGTTGAAGTTGGGGGCGAGGAGGCAGGCGCGGATGTCGAAGCGCTTCAGGGCCTGGCGCAGGTCGTCGGGGTGGACGCCGGTGCGGGGGTGGGAGGGGATCTCCACCGCCCTCAGGCCGCAGCTCTCCAGGAGCTGCAGGAAGCAGTAGTAGGTCGGCGACTGGATGAGCACCGTGTCCCCGGGGCGGGTCAGGGCGCGGATGGCGATGTAGAGCGCCTCCATCGCCCCGGTGGTGACGATGATCTCCTCGGGCCGGGCGGCGATGCCGGAGCCGAGGAGGTAGAGGGCGATCTGCCGCCGCAGCTCGATGTGCCCGGCGATCTGCTCGTAGCCGATGGCAGCCTCGGGCGCCCCGCGGCACTCCGCCGCCATCAGCTTGGCGAGGAGCTTCCCCGGCAGCAGCTCCGGCGCGGCGCCGGTCACGCCGAGGGGGAGGAGGTCGCTGCTCCCCACCGCGCCGAGGACGGTCTGGATGAGGCGGCTGCGGTTGCCGGCGATCGGCTCGAGCTGGGGGCGGGGGACGCTCTCCGGACGGGGGAGGCGGCGCAGTGCCTGGCGCACGTAGTAGCCCGAGCGGGGCCGGGCCTCGACGATCCCCGTCTTCTCCAGCTCCAGGTAGGCCTGGGTCACGGTGGCGATGCTCACCCGCAACTGGCGGCTCAGCGCCCGCAGCGACGGCAGGCGCTCCCCGGGCAGGAGGGCCGCCGAATCGATGAGGGCCGTGATGTGCCGCCCGACCTCCTTGTAGCGATGCCTTTCCTCCATCTCCATTGTCTCCTCCAAACTGTTACGGTACAAAATTCCCCTGGCTGTATCTGTACCACAGACAGTTTTCCTGCTCTACTGCAAACTCACCCGAAGGGATCACGACCGGGAAAATAGGCAGAGGAGGGACGGAATGGGAAGAGAGACGGAAAGGGAGAGCGGACCCCGGAGGTCGACGACATGGAAGGGCTGGCGGAAGGCCCTCCTGCTGGCGGCCCTGATTGCCCTGGCGGCGGGGATCCTCTTCCATCCGGAGGGGGACGGCGGCAGGGGGGGGAGGTCCCGTCCCCGCTGGAACTCGATCTTTCCCCCCTCTGAAGGGGGGGCGGACTCGAATTCGCAAGGGATTCGGGGGACATCCAAGAAGACTGCAGGAGAAGGAAAAAGGGGACCCTGACAACCCGCCCGAGGCCCGCTTTCTCAAGCGGGCCTCGTCTTTTTTGAGCCTTCCCCTGGAAAAGCACCGTCGCCCGTGGCCGGGACCTGTCCGCCCAGGATCTGAGAGGGTCATTTTTCGGCCGAAAAAAAGTTGACCGAAAAAGTAGAGATCGTGTAATTTGAAACATGACAAAAACACTGGGACAAGTGCCCGGTCGTTCGGCTCTGCTGGATCGACGGACCCTTTCCCTCATCTCAGGGAGGATCTCTCTATGCGCTTCAAACCTGCCCTTTCCACCGCCAGCCTGGCGGAGAAACTCGATGCCTTTCCCTTTTTCGCGGAACTCTCCCCCCAGGGACGCGAGGAGTTGCTGCAGGCGGCCAGCCCCATGCATTTCCCCGCCGGCACGCAATTGCTCGAAGAAGGGGGAGCCTGCCAGGCCCTTCTGCTGGTCGAGCGCGGCGGCATCCGGGTTAACAAGAATTTCCAGAACGGCAGGGGCATAACCCTCTACATGGTCCATCCGGGCGAATCCTGCCTCCTCGGCACGACCTGCATGTTGGGCGAAACTCGCTACCCCGCCCAGGCGAGCGTTGACGAAACGACCGACGCCATAGCCGTGCCCGCCGCCACTTTCCAGCGGATGTTCCACCAGGAAAACGGGCTGCGACAGTTCGTGGTCGGACTCTTTTCCCACCGCCTGCTCCATTTGATGCTTCTGGTCCAGGACGTGGCTTCCCGCAAAATGGACGAACGCCTTGCCGGTTTTCTCCTGCAGCAGGCCGGAGGCAGCCCTGACCTGTTCTACCCGGTCACCATGAGCCACGATCAAATCGCGACCCACCTCGGGACCGCTCGCGAAGTGGTCAGCCGCCTGTTGCACCAGTTAGCCCGGGAGGGCCTGGTCGACCTGAGGCGGCGGCAGGTGATCATCAAGAACCCGGAAGGGCTTCAGAATCGCTGCGAAGAAACCGATTTCGAGGAAAAAACATCGGTTTTGTGATCAGGGTCACCTACTATATTCATCCTACCTGCTAGCCTCCGTGACAAGTGATTTTCACAGCTCCACGGAGGCGTCCCATGCCCATCAGCATCTTCACCCCTCTTGAAATGGCCACCCCCTTCTCCGGGGTGGTGCCTCCGAATGTTTCCTGTTTTTCCATGAGCCACGGGCGACAGGCACGAACCCTCGGTCGATGACCCGGGTGGCCTCCGGCTCGCCGGAGATTTTTCGGGGGCAGGCTATCGCAGTTCATGGTGAGGAAACAGGGTCGAACTTGTGACCAGATGAAAAGCCGGCAAGGAAAGGAGGTCGGTGGCCGGGTAGAGAGCAAAAAGAAGGGACCCTGAAAATTTTCGTCAACGACATCGGAGGTAGGAAATGAAAAAGACGGTAAAACTGCTCATTATGACAGTCCTTTGTCTCGGTTTCGCGATTCCGGCCAGTGCAGGATACAAGGAGATCGAGGTCCGCCCCGGCGAGCTCGCCGGCTGGTTCGACTACAGCGCCTACCAGGCCGGCATCAGCGGCGCCGCTCCGGCGGACGTCCTCGAGGGGTACAACATCTGGATGAACACCCGGGAGACTCTTGGTCCCAACGGTGATTACACCTACGCGGGGGAGCCGATCATCCCCAACTCCCGGGTCGACTGCAACAACTGCCACGTCGGCGGCGGACTGGTTCCCTTTGCAG
Organism: Desulfuromonas sp.; assembly: GCF_002868845.1. Taxonomy (NCBI): domain Bacteria; kingdom Pseudomonadati; phylum Thermodesulfobacteriota; class Desulfuromonadia; order Desulfuromonadales; family Desulfuromonadaceae; genus Desulfuromonas; species Desulfuromonas sp. The sequence goes on along the minus strand of NZ_PKUB01000008.1, from coordinate 11,673 downwards.
ACCCCGTCTACCAGTCGAGCCGCAAGTGGGCCGCGCCCAAGTACTGGCGGGCCAACAACGAGTACACCGACCTGCGCCACCGCATCATCCGCTGTCTGGCCAACTGCGACGGCGGCGTCTGGGTGCCCCGCGAGCACGAGGTGGTCGACTACCTGACCGCCTACGTCGAGTGGGTCGGCTCCCTGGTCACCGATCCGGCGATGCAGTCGGACTACACCCAGATGCCGGGGGTCTCGCGCACCATGGACGGCTTCTCGAACTGGAAGAACATGAGCGCCGACAGGAACCGCGGCGCCGAGCTCTACGACGACGAGTGCCGCACCTGCCACGGCCGTCGCGGCCGGGGAGAGCCGGCCGACAACATCCCGCCGCTGTGGGGCAACTCCTCCATCCCCCAGACCGCCCTGGGTGGACTGTCGGTCCCCGGCATCGCGCGCTTCATCCGTGCCAACATGCCCCTCGGCGACGAGTGGTCCTTCTCGGCCCAGGACGCCCTCGACGTGGCGGCCTACTTCACCAGCAAGTCGCGTTTGCACAATCCGGTTGGCGACACCTACTACAGCCACATCGGCCCGGAAGGGATCCCGAACGTCTACTACAAGAACATCACCTGGGTCATCGGGCCGAAAGCGGCCGACGACCCCTTCGCCGACGACCAGCGCCGCTTCGGGCCCTGGAAGCCGATCGAGGACTGGCAGATCCAGCGCCAGCAGGAGCTGATCAATCCCTAGCAGGATCCCCCCAAAAAATCCCCCGGACAGAGCTGGCCGGGGGATTTTTCTTTTCACTAAACACAAATTAACCACCGTTAAACTCGATTGACACCCGTATACGACACGGGTAACATGGTCGTCGCATTCCCCGCCTTGTACGCATGTCCGCTTGCCACCCACCCGGTAAAATGGACAGCTGATTCCACCGAACAGGAGCCCGGGGAGCCCTGCGGCCCCCTGAGACGCACTCATGCGGGCCGGGCGCCCCGTAGTGGTTATTGATGCAAAGCGAACCGGGAGAAATGAAGACCATGGCACAGGAGAACACCCAGAGAAAAGAAGCTGCGAAACCTGAGAAGATGGCCCTCGAGATCGGCATCATCGGCGGCCCCTTCGACCGCATCACAACCGTCCTCAACGAGTTCGAGCCGGGGCAGAAGGATTTCATCCGCCCCCTCGAGAGCTTCGGCGTCGAGCCGCGCACCGTCACCGAGGTGGTGGAGCGGGAGGTGGAGGTCACCGTGCCGGCCCGCCTGCACCCGACGGTACTCGACATGAACCGCTTCAACCTCAACCGCGCCGGCGGCGGCGGCATCGGCATCGGCATCCAGGTCTACTTCCACGCCAAGGTGCGCTCCCGCAAGGACGGCGAGATCGTCGTCAACGGCGAGCGGACCCTGATCATGGAGCACTTCTGCCACGTCTTCAAGGAGCTCCTCGGCTACCCCGGCGGCCTCGAGATCGAGCTGCAGGACCACAAAAGGCGCCACGTCGGGATGGGCTCGTCGATCGGATCGATGGTCGCCGCCTGCATCGGCATCAACGAGGTCCTCGGCCGCCCCTTCAACGGCCGCGAGCTGCGCCGCATCGCCGGCTACCACTCCTGCGAGGAGAGCCCCCGGGACAACGGCTACCTGATGCCCGCCTTCGAGACCGGCATCGGCGCCATGGCCGGGGTCAACGGCGGCTGGATCCTCGGGACCGACGATCTTGAGATGGTCTACCGGGTGCCCCTGCCCGACACCAAGTGCATCGTCTTTATCCCCGACGTGCCGAGCCTTGAGGACGAGTTCACCGGCAAGGAGACCGCCGCGGAGTCGGAGGTCGAACTGCTGCTGCGCCGCGCCCGCTATCTCGACTCGATGCAGTCCGGGGTCAAGGCCCAGCTCGTCCTCTACGACATGCTGCCGGCGATGATCAAGGGCGACCTCAAGGGGATCGGCGACGCCATGTTCGACCTGGCCTTTCTCGGCTCCAAGCGGGCCGAGTGCGAGCAGCACGGCGTCAACGGCGCCCCTATCTACAACTACATCAGCACCTTCCGGGAGATCGGCGCCGAGGTCGCGGGGATGAGCTCCGTCGGCCCGACCATCTTCGCCCTGACCCAGAACGACGACACCTACGAGCGGATTCTCAAGTACCTGCGCGCCCAGGGGGTTCCCGAGAGCCGCATCATCGAGACCGCCGTGGACAACGTCGGCGGGCGCATCACCGAGAACGGCGTGGAGAGGATTTTCCAGCATGACGGCTGGCTGCAAGGTTAAGCTCTGCGGTACCACCAGTCGGCTTGATGCGGACATGGCCGCCCGGGCGGGGGCCGACTGGTTCGGGGTGGTGGTGGAGACCGACTTCTCCCCCCGCTCCCTGACTATTGAGGAGGCGGGTCCGCTCTTCGCGGACCCGCCTCTGCCCGCAGTGACCCTCGTTTTCGAAATGCCCGAGTCGCGGTTGATGCAGCTCGCGGAAACCCTGCGCCCCCATGCCATCCAGTTCCTCAGCCAGGAGGACCCGGCCCTGCTGCTGCGCCTCAAGGCCGAGTTTCCCGAAATCCAGCTGTGGCAGTCGCTGCACCTCCCGCCGGCCGGGGCCGCGGTGGAGTTGGAGCCTGTCCGCAAGGCGGTGCGGGACTACCTCGCCGCCGGGGCCGACCTGCTCCTTTTCGACACCGCCGCGGTCGTCGGCGGCACAAAGAAGTTCGGCGGCACGGGAATCACCGCCGACTGGGGGGTGATCCGCACCGTCCTCGACGAGATCCGCGGCACGGTCCCGGTCCTGCTCGCCGGCGGGATCGGCCCGGAGAACGCCGCCGCCGCCATCGAGGCCGTCCGGCCCGACGGCCTCGACCTCTGTTCTGGGGTGGAGGCCGCGCCGGGAAAACGCGACCCGGCGAAGGTGCGCGCCCTGATGGAGGCGGTGCGGGGAGCGGGTAACGGCAGGACCGAGTAAGAGCACGTCTTACCCCTTGTCTCACGCAAAGCCGCAAAGGCGCAAAGAGGGGCCTGCAACAAACCGAATCAGTACGTTTTTTTTGCGTCTTTGCGACTTGAGAGAGCGAAGCGAACGGGCGTGAGACCGGTTTGAGGTTTCCCCGGTGTTTCTGTAATTCGTTATTTCAATTAAAATTGTCGAAACCGGCATTACCAGGAAGGGAATAGAAATGAAAGCTGCTGTGGTTCACGGCAAAGGCGATATCCGCGTCGAGGAGTACCCCACCCCGACTGCCGGTCCCGGCGAGATGATCGTCAAGGTCAAGGCCTCGGGGATCTGCGCCACCGACATCAAGACGCTGCTCGGCCAGGGCCTGCCGAAAGACCTGCCGACCATCCTCGGCCACGAGGCCGTTGGCGAGGTCTTCGAACTCGGCGCAGGGGTCAGCGGCTACGCTCCCGGCGAGCGGGTCGCGGTCTACCCCATCGCCGTCTGCGGCGAGTGCGATTACTGCAAGAAGGGCCGCCACAACCTCTGCGACAAGGAGTTCGGCCTCGGCCACGGCATCGAGGGGGGCTTCGCCGAGTACGTCCGACTGCCGAAGGAGATCGTCAACGCAGGCGGGGTCGTGAAGATCCCCGACAGCCTCTCTTTCGAGAAAGCGGTCATGGCCGAGCCCCTCTCCTGCGGGCTGGCCGCCCTGCGCGCCAACCGGGTGCAGGCCGGCGACACGGTGCTGATCGTCGGGGCGGGCCCCATGGGCCTGATCCACCTCAAGTTCAGCAAGTGGGCCGGGGCCCGGGTGATCGTCGCCGACCTCCTCGACCGGAGGCTCGAGGTGGCCAGGCAGATGGGCGCCGACCTGTGCATCAACTCGGGCCAGGCCGATCTCAAGGCAGAGCTCGACAAGGCGACCGGCGGCGCCGGGGCCGAGGTCGTCATCACCTCTCTCGGCATCCCCGCGGTCATCGAGGAGAGCCTGAAGCTGGTGCGCAAGGGCGGCACCTTCAACATCTTCGGCGGCCCCCCGGCCGGTCAGCCGATCACCGTCGACCCCCGCTGGCTGCACTACGAGGAGATCGTCCTCACCGGATCCTTCGCCGCCACCCCCGACGACTTCCGCAAGACCGTCGAGATGATCGCCTCGGGCGAGATCGAGGTGGAGGACCTGATCTCCGACCGCTTCACCCTTGACAGCATGCTCGACGCGGTGGAGCGGGCCAAGAACCAGGAGATGATCCGCGGGATCGTCTTGTTTTAAAGGCAGTGTTCACCGCAAAGCCGCAAAGAACGCAAAGAGGAGCATCAATGCCAGTTCGAAATCGTCATCCCCGAGGCCTCAATGGGGATCCATTTTCATGATTTTATCTCCCAGGGGATTTCCGCCATCGCGGGAATGACGAATGAAATCAGGTTTGCTTTGCGCCCTTTGCGTCTTGAGTGAGAAAAGCGAACGGGCGGTAAACCAGTCTTATGATTCTTGGCTTCTTGAATTCCTGAAATCTCGACTTCTGCATCAAGAAAGGACATAAAATGAACGGCATGGAATGGCGCCTTCGGCGCATCATCAAGAAGGAGACCGGGCGCAGCCTGGTGATCGCCGTCGACCACGGCATGGCCCTGGGGCCGATGAGCGGCATCAACGACCTGAAGAAGACCGTCACGGAGCTCGACGCCACCGGCACCGTCGACGCCTGGCTCATCACCAAGGGGATGTACACCCACTCCTTCGAGACGGACGCCTCCCCCGGCATCATCATGCGGGCCAGCGGCGCGGCGACCATCGCCGGGCCCGACCTGACCCACGAGGGGATCACCTCCTCGGTGGAGGAAGCCCTCTCCCTCGGCGCCGACGCCGTGGCCGTCTCGGCCTTCATCGGCTCGGACTTCGAGCACCAGACCCTCGTCGACACGGCGACCATGGCGACCGCCTGCCACCGCTACAACGTGCCGCTGCTCGGGGTCATGGGGCTGGGCAAGACCAACGAGGAGAAGAAGAAGGACCCGAAGTTCATCGCCCTCGGCGCCCGGGTCGGGGCCGAGCACGGCGCCGACATCATCAAGACCTACTACACCGAGACGGGCTTCGACAAGGTCGTGGCCGGCTGCCCGGTGCCGGTGATGATCGCCGGCGGGCCCAAGTGCGAGACCGACCTCGACACCCTGAAGATGATCCACGGGGCCCTGCAGGACGGCGCCAGGGGGATCGTCATGGGGCGCAACGTCTGGCAGAGCCCCCACCCGGCGGCGCTGCTCGCCGCGGTCCACGGCCTGATCCACGGGGGCCTGAACGTGAAAGAGGCGGCGGACCTGCTGGAGGCGAGGATCAACGGCTAGGACCTCCCGCCAGGAAACATCATCGGAACAAGCAAACAGGCTGTCCCCCAAAAGCGGGGCAGCCTGTTTGCGTTCGGCCCCCGGGGTCCTTTTCCCGCGCCGCTCCCCATGCTAGAATGCGTTCCTCCAAACCCCAACGACCGAGGTGAAACCCCATGGCCCTGACCGCCGTTCAGATCTCCCGCATCCTCTCCTCCATCGCCGCAGAAACGGGCCTGGGGGCCCTGCCGGTGGAGAACACCGTGGCCCTTCTCCGGGAGGGGGCGACGGTTCCCTTCATCGCCCGCTACCGCAAGGAGCGCACCGGCGAGCTGGACGAGGTGCAGGTGCGCGCCGTGGAGGATCGCCTCGCCTACTTCGGCGAGCTGGAGGAGCGCAAGGCCACCATCCTCAAGTCCGTCGAGGAGCAGGGCAAGCTGACCCCCGAGCTCCGGGGGCGCATCGAGACCTGCCGGCAGAAGACGGTGCTGGAGGATCTCTACCTTCCCTACAAGCCGAGGCGCCGCACCAAGGCGACGATTGCCCGGGAGCGGGGCCTGGAGCCCCTGGCCGACCTGGTCGCCGCCCAGCGAATGACCTCCGGCACCCCCGAGGCGGCCGCCGCCCCCTATGTCGATCCCGGGAAGGAGGTCCCCGACGCGGCCGCCGCCCTCGAGGGGGCGGGCTACATCCTGGCCGAGCGCCTCAGCGAGGACGCCGACGCCCGGGCCGAGGTGCGCCGCCGCACCCGGGGGGAGGGAGTCCTGGTCTCCCGGGTCGCCCCGGACAAGGCGGGGAGCGTCTCCAAGTTCGAGATGTACTACGACTACCGCGAGCCGCTCAAAAGCGCCCCCTCCCACCGCATGCTGGCCATGCGCCGGGGGGAGAAGGAGGAGGTGCTGCGGCTCTCGGTCGAGGCGCCGGCCGAGGCGATCGTGCAGCGCCTTCAGGCCCGCCTGGTCAAGTGGCAGAGCGTCTTCCGCCCCCTTCTCGAAGGTGTGGCCGAGGACGCCTACAAGCGTCTTATCGCCTCGTCCATCGAGGTGGAGCTGCGCCTCGAGGCCAAGTCGGCCGCCGACGCGACGGCCATCAAGGTCTTCGCCGAGAACCTGCGCAACCTGCTCCTGCAGCCGCCGGCCGGGAGCCGCAGGGTCCTGGGGATCGACCCCGGGCTGCGCACCGGCTCCAAGATGGCGGCCCTCGACGCCACCGGCCGCTTCCTCGATCACGCCACCATCTATCCCCACACCGGAGCGGCGCGCATCCCCGGGGCGAAGCGGGACCTGCTGCGCCTGGCCGCCGACCACCGGGCCGAGATGATCGCCGTCGGCAACGGCACCGCCGGCCGCGAGGTCGATCGCTTCGTACGGGACACCCTCGCCGAGGCCGGCCTGCAGGTCGCCACGGTGATGGTCAACGAGGCCGGGGCGAGCGTCTACTCGGCCTCGGAGATCGCCCGCGAGGAGTTCCCCGATCTCGACCTCACCGTGCGCGGCGCCATCTCCATCGCCCGCCGCCTGCAGGACCCTCTCGCCGAGCTGGTGAAGATCGACCCCAAGAGCATCGGCGTCGGCCAGTACCAGCACGACGTCAGCCAGGGCGCCCTGAAGAAGGCCCTCGAGGCGGTCGTGGAGTCGTGCGTCAACTACGTCGGGGTCAATCTCAACACCGCCTCCTGGGCGCTCCTGGCCCACGTCTCCGGCATCGGCGAGGCGCTGGCCCGGGGCATCGTCCGTTATCGCGACGAGCACGGCCCCTTCTCCAGNAAGGCCTTCGAGCAGGCGGCCGGCTTCCTGCGCATCCCCGGCGGGGAGAACCCCCTCGACAACACCGCCGTCCACCCCGAGAACTACAAGCTGGTGGGGGCCATGGCGGCCGATCTCGGCGTTCCGGTGGCGGAGCTCGCCGGCGACCCGGCCCTGGCCGGGCGCATCGACCTGAAGCGCTACGTGAGCGGGTCCGTCGGCCTGCCGACCCTGCGGGACATCGTCGCCGAGCTGAAAAAGCCGGGCCGCGACCCCCGCGAGACGTTCCGGGCGGCGGCCTTTCGCGACGACGTGCGGGAGATGGCCGACCTGAAGGAGGGGATGGTTTTGCAGGGGACGGTTACCAACGTGGCCGCCTTCGGCGCCTTTGTCGATATCGGGGTGCATCAGGACGGTCTGGTCCACATCAGCCAGCTCGCCAACCGCTATGTCAAGGACCCCGGCGAGGTGGTCAAGGTCGGGGAGATCGTCCGGGTCAAGGTCCTGGCGGTGGACATCCCCCGCAAGCGGATCGGGCTCTCCATCAAGGGCGCCGCCGGGGAAAAATGAGGGAGGGGAGTGGTGTCCTGCTGCTGATGTTTCGAGAGAACGGAGAGGCCGGGCGTGAGAAAAGGGGCAGGGGGACTGCCGCTAGGGAATGAAGTTCAGGTTTTTCCGGACGAACGCCTCGGTGCTTTGAAGCTGCCCCTTCAGGTCGATGATCTCGTTTTCGAGGACGATGATTTCGCCGTCCAGTTTTGTGAGGCGTTCCGCGAGCTGTTTCCGCCGAATTTCAATGAACTCCTCCTGCTCTTTGGTCGTTTGTGCCGGCAGGCTCTGAAACTGCTCCTCGGCCTGGCGCGCCCTTTCTTCCCGCTGCTTATCGATGCTGTCGATGGTATCGGCGATCCTTCCCCTCAGGTCCCTTTTCTCCCGGACCTCCATTTCCTTGATCTCAATGCTGCGGTAGCGGAAATTCAGGTAGGATACGGCGATGTCGAGTTTGAGCAATGCCGCTTCTTCCTCTTTTTCCCCGGTTCGTTCGGCGAGCAGCAGGTTGAGTCGTTCCACCGCTTCGGACAACCTGGCGATTTCGGCGGAGAGCGCTTCGTTCGAAACGGCCTCTTTCGCCTGAACCGGCCCGGCCAAGAGGACGGCGAGGGCCACGCAGGCAAGTGCCGATAACAATCTGGCTCGATCCATGAGGTCTTCCTAGAGTGAGTGTTTCGTTATCCGGAGAGCTGCCCTCTCACCTCACGGCCTTGAGGCGGGTCTTTTCCAGCTCGACGAAGCGCTTCAGCAGGTCGGCGGCCCAGCGGTAGAAGGGGTGGGCCTTTTCGGCGACGGCGACCCGGTCGCAGAAGGGGCCGGCCCAGGGGGCGAAGAAATTGTGGAAAAAGTCGGCCTGGCTGGCCATCCACCGCTCGGGCTTCGTCTTGTGGTCCTTCTCCAGGCTTTGGGACTCCCCCTCGCAGAGGTAGAAGAGGAACTCCAGTTCGGCGGGGAGGTAGTCGGCCGGCTCCTCCGCGTGCTCCGGGTTCAGCCCGGCGCTGGCGTAGAGGGCGCCGACGAGTTTGGTGGAGTTTCCGGCGCCCCGGGGCTTCTTCTCCAGGTAGACCGAGCCGTAGGGCGGCGCGGCGGCCTCGTCCCCTCCGGCGACGAAGAGGGCGTCGTAAGCGGCCAGCAGCTCCTCCAGGGAGGCTTCGGGGGGGATGGAGAGGCCGGGGAAAAGGGTTTCGAAGGTCTTCTCCTCCACCCCCCCGGCGGCGGCGACGGTCTGCTCGTCGGGGCGATGGAAGAGGGCCGCGAGAAAGGCGTAGAGCATTTTACGTTCGAAGGCGTCGAGCATGATGGTCGGTCCTGTGTCGAGGGGGTGATTGAATGATGGCGACGGGCAGGCAGTCTATCACGAACGGCGGTTAAAATCGACAGAGGAGGCTCCGACCCTGGGGGGATGGTGTTCCCGGAGACCCGGGGTCGGCCGACAGATATCGAGCGTGGGTGGGGCGGGCTGCTTTTTGAAAAGCAGCCCGCCCTTTTTTTGTCGTGTTCTGCCGGTCCAATCGGGCCGCAGACCCCGTGAACAGAATGGCCAGAATACCCAGAAAGGAAAAAAAACTCTTTAAATCCCCAATCTTTACTCCTCATGAGGCAGACGGATATGCTTGGTCCATACAGGTCAGACCAGTGAGAGGTCAGACAGCGGGTCGGTTGGGGCGAAGGCTTTTCGTCTTGCCAGAAACGGGGTCGATCGGAAAAACGCGGGGCGTCTCGGGCCCGATTTTTCGATCGACCCAAAACGCAGAAGGAGTGTGCCCATGCTTTACCTGGAGTTTTTCTTTCTACTGCTGATGCTCTACGTCGGCAGCCGCTTCGGCGGCATCGGCCTCGGCGTCGTCTCGGTGATCGGCCTGGTCGTCGAGGTTTTCGTCTTCCAGATGCCGCCGACCTCCCCCCCCATCACCGTGATGCTGATCATCATGGCGGTCGTCACCTGCGCCTCGATCCTCGAAGCCGCCGGGGGGCTCAAGTACATGCTGCAGGTGGCCGAGCGCATCTTGCGCTCCAACCCCCGGTGGGTTACCATCATCGGCCCCCTCGTCACCTACACCATGACCTTCATGCTCGGCACCGGCCACGCCGTCTACTCGGTGATGCCGATCATCGGCGACGTGGCGCTGAAAAACAAGATCCGCCCCGAGCGCCCCATGGCGGCGGCTTCTGTCGCCTCCCAGCTGGCGATCACCGCGAGCCCCATCTCGGCCGCGGTCGTCTACTACCTCTCCCAGCTCGCCGGGGCGAACATCACCCTGCTGTCTATCCTCTGCGTGACCATCCCCGCCACCCTCCTCGGCACCCTCGCCATGTCCCTCTACAGCCTGCGCCGCGGGGTCGAGCTCGAGGATGACCCCGAGTACCAGCGCCGCTTGAAGGACCCCGTCTACGCCGAGCAGATCAAGAACACCACCGCCACCACCCTCGGCGAGAAGCTCCCCGCCTCGGCCCGCAACGCGGTCCTCCTCTTCCTCTCGGCCCTGGCGGTCATCGTCGTCATCGCCATGGTCCCCGAGATCCGCACCATCGCCGGAGCCGAGAAGCCGATCAAGATGTCGATCGTCATCCAGATGATGATGCTCGCCTTCGGCGGCCTCATCCTCCTCGTCACCAAGACCAAGACCTCCAAAGTCCCCGAAGGCGTCGTCTTCAAGTCGGGCATGGTCGCGGCCATCGCCATCTTCGGCATCGCCTGGATGAGCGACACCTACTTCAAGTTCGCCATGCCGAGCTTCAAGGCCGGCATCACCGACATGGTGCAGGCCTATCCCTGGAGCTTCGCCCTGGCGATGTTCATCGTCTCCGTCGTGGTCAACAGCCAGGCGGCCACCTGCCGCATGATGCTCCCGGTCGCCCTCGGCATGGGCCTCTCCCCGGCGCTGGTGATCGGCATCATGCCCTCCTGCTACGGCTACTTCTTCATCCCCAACTACCCCTCCGACATCGCCACCTGCAACTTCGACGTCACCGGGACGACCAGGATCGGCAAGTACTACTTCAACCACAGCTTCATGCTCCCCGGCATCATCGGGGTCGGCACCGCCTGCCTCATCGGCTATCCGTTGGCGCGGTTCCTCCTTTAGCCAGCGTCCGACCACCTGCACGCAAAAAGCCCCCGGGGACCCCGGGGGCTTTTCCTTTTCGTTTTACGACCAAACAAAGGCGTTAACGCAATGGCGCAAAGGAGCCAAAAAAGGGGCGAAGAAGAGCTTTAAGCATAGGTCTTGACTGAAAGGGGCAGAGCAAGACTTTCGAACTTCCCCCATCCATTCTGTGTTTGCATGCCTGACCCCCACTGTCCGCCCCACCGTGACAGGATGGCCGCACTTTGGTATAAGGAAATTAGAGTCATCGCCCCCCCACCCCGGGGCAACGCAAGAACAAAAGAATGAGCCTCCGGCGGGCGGGAGCCATTTTCATAAAACCATCACAGGGGAGAATATATGTACGCACTCGCAATCAACGGTAGCCCGCGTAAAGGCGGCAACACGGACAACATGCTGCAAACGGTACTCGAACCCCTGAAAGGGGCTGGCTGGGAAACAGAACAATGCCAGCTTGGCGGAAAGCAGGTCCGCGGCTGTACGGCCTGCATGAAATGCTGGGAAAACAGAGACCTGAAATGTGTCCTGAAGAATGACCAGTTCAACGAAGTGTTCGAAAAGATGGTTCGGGCAGACGCCATCATCATCGGCACCCCGACCTACTTTACGGACGTCACCGCGGAAATCAAGGCCCTGATCGATCGCGCGGGTTTCGTCGCCCTGGCCAACGACGGCCTGTTCGGGGGCAAGATCGGCGCGGCGGTGGTGGCCGTACGCCGCGGCGGCGGCATCCAGGCCTTCGATACGATCAACCACCTGTTTCAAATCTCCCGCATGATCGTTCCCGGCTCTACCTACTGGAACCTCGGCTTCGGTCTGCATAAGGAGGAAGTGCTCGAGGACGCCGAAGGTATGGCCAACATGAAGAACCTCGGTCAGAACATCGCGTGGCTCGGCAAGGCCATAAAGCCGCACATGGATTCCTTCCCCCAGGTCGAAAGCCAGGTCAGCGAGGGATAATAATTCTCAGGAGGGCCTGAGGGCAGGCTTCCCTTTTCCTGCCACCCGCCGGCGCAACCTCATAATCCCCTA